>DASTVU010000026.1:0-2277 GCA_035758935.1 Pyrinomonadaceae bacterium
TGTTGCACTACGGTTCCAGTATCTTTGAAGGCATCAGATGTTACTCCACCAAGCAGGGACCAGCCGTCTTTCGCCTGCGCGAACACATGCAACGTTTCCTCAACTCGGCAAAGATTTATCGCATGGACCACCCGTGGACGCTCGATCAGCTATGCGACGCATCTGTCGAGCTGGTCCAGCGCAGCGGAATGGATCAGTGCTATATCCGTCCGATACTGTTCCGCAGTCTCGACGAAGAACATCCGGCGTTCGGCGTTAATCCGTTTCCGAACCCGCTCGCTTGCTACATCGGCGCGTGGGACTGGGGCAAGTATCTCGGCGACGAAGCGATCGAACGCGGCGTAGACGTTTGTGTCTCGACCTGGCAGCGACTTCACGCCAACGCAATGCCCGCAATGGCAAAGAGTGGCGCCAACTATATGAACTCGCAGCTAATCAAGATGGAAGCGCTTCTTAACGGCTTCGCGGAAGGCATCGCGCTCGACGATCGTGGCTATGTTTCAGAAGGTTCAGGTGAGAACATTTTCATAGTGTCGGGTGACGTCGTGTTAACGCCGCCGCTCTCGTCATCGATTCTTCCCGGCATCACTCGCGACAGCGTGATCCACATCTGTCAGGAGCTGGGCCTCACAGTTAAGGAGCGAACAATTCAGCGTGCCGCACTTTATGTGGCCGACGAGCTGTTCTTCTCCGGGACCGCCGCAGAAATCACGCCGATTCGCTCCGTTGACCGCATCACGGTGGGCAATGGCGCGCGTGGTCCAATCACCGAGAAGATTCAGAAGGCATTCTTCGAAATCACTAAGGGTGAGCGTCCGGCCCCGGGCAAGTGGCTTACATACGTCAACGAGTCCAAAGCGGCGCCGAGCGATAATAACGGCTTCTCTAGAGCGGCCATCGAAACCCCAGCCGGCTCCATAAACTAAGGCCTGTCCACAGATTACGCAGATTTGCTTTCATAATCTGCGTAATCTGTGGATGAAGTTATTGACGCTTCTCACGGCGTCAAGCTATATTCGAAGAGCCCGAGCGCGCCTCACTGCGCTACACTCGCCAACAATCCTCTCGTAATCCCACAAGGTTTCTGTAGGTTCAGGATATTTCATGGCCTTAAAAATCGACGATTTACTTCGAGTTGCCTGCGGTCATAACGCGTCGGATCTCCACCTCAAAGTCGGAGCGTTCCCGGTGATGCGTATCGGCGGCGAACTCCACCCAGTTGCTGACGCACCCCGACTGAAGCCGGAAGACACCCTGGACATGGCTTTCTCGATGATGTCCAACCGGCAAAAGCAACGCTTTAAAGAGGTGTCGGAAGTCGATATCGGCTATGGCGTATCCGGTCTGGGACGATTCCGAGCGAACATCTTTCAGCAACGCGGCACGGTCAGTATCGTGCTCCGCGTCATTCCCGATCACACGAAGACAGCGGCTCAACTGGGTCTGCCACCCGTAATCGACAAGATTGCCGAAGAACGCCGTGGTCTGATCCTCGTCACTGGCGCAACCGGTTCGGGTAAATCAACGACGCTCGCGGCGATGATCGATTGCATCAACTCCACTCGCAGCGGTCACATCGTCACGATTGAAGACCCAATCGAGTTTTTGCATCGCGATAAGCAGTCGTTTGTGACGCAGCGTGAAGTCGACGTCGATACACGTTCTTTCGCGGAAGCTCTGCGTGGCGCATTGCGTCAGGATCCGGACGTCATACTCGTCGGTGAAATGCGCGATCACGAAACGATTGAAACCGCACTGACGGCCGCGGAAACAGGACACCTGGTGCTTTCAACTCTGCACACACTCGATGCGACAGAAACCATCACGCGCATCGTTTCCTCGTTTCCCTCGCACCAGCAGAAATCTGTGCGCATTCAGTTGGCTGGAATTCTTAAAGCGGTAATCTCGATGCGTCTGGTCCGTGCCGCAAAAGGCGCGGGACGTGTACCGGCGATTGAAGTGCTCGTATCGACAGCTACCATTCGCGATCACATCATCAATGAAGAGAAGACTTACTTGATTCGTGAAGCGATTGCGGCAGGTACATCACAGTACAGCATGCAGACCTTCGATCAATCGTTGTTCCATCTGCTGCAGTCACGTCTCATCACACAGGAAGAGGCGCTGCACAACGCAACGAATCCGGATGAGTTCAAGATGCGCGTCTCCGGCATCTACTCCAAGGACGACACCCTAAATCACATCACCACCCCCACAGCCAACGTCGCCCCTCCGCCACTCAGCAACGAACCCGACAGCATCTTCGTCAAGCATTAG
>DASTVU010000027.1:0-3881 GCA_035758935.1 Pyrinomonadaceae bacterium
AACAGGGTAAGCAACAACGACTGTGTAATGAGCGACGGCATCGTCAATGCCGCTCACAGTAGCGTGAATCCATTTGGCAGAACCTATGGTGACGGACTGTTCATTGTGATCGATTGCATCTAGAGACAATGCCTCCAGAGACCCAGGTACTACGCCACCTTGGAAAGCATTTACCCTGGATTGCCGGATTCCTAAGGAGATACAAATCGCAATAATTAGTAAGGATACTGCCAGCAAGAGGCGTTTTGAGGTAAAAATCATTTGGGTCCTTTCGTGAGGAAAATGGTTGTTTATGGAGGAATCCGAAACAATAGCGCAATTAAAAGGTAAGTTCGGACCATTGTCAATAGTGAGAAGGTGGGAGCCAGTAGGTGGAAAAGGCAACCGCGTCGGAGTGTTTTGTTTGCGGCGCGAAATGTTATCCATCGGTCTGGATTACAAAGAATCAAAGAGAACAAAACGACTTCGAATCGGGCGCACGATTCTATGAAACGTGCGCGACAGGAGTTGGCGATTACTTTCTCGTTTCAATCCTCTCCGATGTTGACCGCTCTCGTTCTTTTTGCCGGTGTTCATCCAATCTACTTTTATTCCATCGGATGCTTTCGAGGCGCTTCCCATTCGACATCTGTTTATGAGGTTGAGAGCGACGTAGTTTACGTTTATGCCATTCTGGATCTGCGGCGCGATCCTCTCTGGATTCGGAAACGTTAGCGTGAGAGAAAATAGACGAGCTTACTTACGCATCCGTCAAAGGCCTCCAAAACTATTGCGAGCTCATCGACCGGTAGATTGCCACATCAAACATTTAGGGCCGCCACTGCCTTCTCATAATCATCGGGACGCACGTAGATGATGTACCCGTAATGACCCTTTCCGTCAGCGACTCCACTCGATGCATAGATGTTGACGCTATTTGCATAGAGCCTGGAATGCACCTCCGCGAGTGCGCCGAGCTTATCATCACCTTGAACCAATAACGCCGGCTGTGGTCCTTCTAACTTAAGACCGGACTTCTGAGCTTCGTTTCGAAGTTGTGCAGTGTCTTCAGGAAAGATTGTCAGTTGGGTGTTCATCGGTCCAAAGGGAACCGCGGTGACAGCCACCAGATTGATACCGAGACTGGCTAGTAGTGAAAGCACCTTATAAGCCTCGCCCGGTTGATCCTTGACTGTTGTATAAAAGTAATCGACACGACGAATGTTGAATGCCATATCAACGCTCTCTCTGTGTTGCCGCGACTGAGGCGGTTAGAGTAAAAGTAGTATTCAATGTTTAGTCAACACGCACTACCTGCGCATTATACAACTAGAATGAGACTGAGTTTTGGCCTGGCATTCCTGCTGTCCCTCGCCTCCAGTATCGCCGCTCAAACAACAAGTACGATTACAGGCGAGGTAAAGGACACCAACTCCGCATTGTTGGTTGGCGTGCGGATCACTGCAACGGCGCTTGAAACTGGCGTTAAGCGAACGACTTCGAGCGGAGCTGAAGGACGATTCGTTTTCCCCGCTCTCCCTGTCGGAATATATGAGTTGCGCGCTGAGCACGACGGATTTGAGCCACTCGTTCCGCAAACCGTGAGGCTGACCGTGAACGAAACCATTCATGTTTCACTCGTGCTCAAAATCGCGGGTTTGACAGCAAACGTGACCGTCGACAGTGGCGAGTCGCTCGTGAACACAGAGAGCGCCGAGTTGAGTTATCTGGTAAGCGAACGACTCATTCGCGATCTACCTTTGAACGGGAGAAATTACACTGATCTCGCACTCTTGCAGCCTGGCGTTGTCGCGTACACCCATCGCGATGGAGGGTCAGTAGTCGCTCACGGGCTCGCTACCAGCATCAATGGTCAGGATCCTCGTTCAAACGTCTACCTCCTGGATGGCACACCGCAAAACGATTTCACAAACGGACCCGCGGGCAGCGCGGCAGGTACGGCTCTTGGCGTAGAGACAATCAGGGAGTTTCGCGTAGAAGCAAATTCCTATAGCGCTGAGTTTGGCCGGAACTTTGGCGGACAAATCAATGCAGTGTCCAAATCCGGCTCGAACTCATTTCATGGTTCGCTTTACGAATTTCATCGCAATGACAATCTGGACGCGCGTAACTTTTTTGACGGAAGCCAGAAGCCGGAGTTTAAGCGGAATCAGTTTGGCGGAAGCTTTGGCGGTCCCATCAAACCCGATCGAACGTTCTTCTTTTTTGGCTATGAGTCGTTGCGAGAAAATCTGGGACAGACAATTAGAACTGTAGTGCCGGATATCAACGCTCGCAACGGTATCCTGCCAACGGGCGGTAACGTCACGGTCAACTCGGCCGTGAAACCCTATCTTGACGAATTCCCTTTGCCGAATGGCGCGAGCCTGGGAGGAGGGTTGGCTGAGTATAACTTCGGTTTCAACCGTCAGATCGCACAACATTTCCTACAGGGCCGAGTCGACCAAAATTGGAACAAGCAGCACCAGTTTTTCGCGCGTTACACGTTCGATGATGCAGACCAACAACTGCCAACCGACTTCCCGCAGTTCCCGCGATCGTTTCGTTCACGGAACCAATTCATCACGGTAGAAGACCGCTTTATCCAAAGTTCCGCCACCATTCACACCTTTCGTCTCGGCTTTAGTCGCACGCGCATTGGCCAACAAGTGGAAGCAAATACAACGCAGCCGCTGCAACCATTCATCCCCGGACGAGAATTAGTTGGGAACATCGACATTGGTGGCATTCCAAGGTTTGGTCCGCAGACTTCAGTTAGCGTGCGACTCACGCAGAATGTCTTTGGGTTTGAATATGGTATGGTCCATACACGAGGGCGTCACATCATCAAAGCCGGCGGAGTCGTCGAACGGTATCAGGACAATATGGTGAACCCGACGTTCTCGCTGGGCATCTGGACGTTTGCTAACCTTAGAAGTTTCTTAACCAATAATCCACAAAGCTTTCTTGGACTCACGCCAACTGGCGCTCTCGATCGCTATTGGCGCTTCACTTTTTTCGCGGGCTATCTTCAGGACGATCTTAAGGTCCACCCGCGACTGACGGTAAATGCCGGACTGCGTTATGAAACAGCGACGTTGCCCGTGGACATCTATGGCCGTGATTCCGCTCTGCCGTCTCTGGCGGATACGAGTCCGACGGTTGGACCACTCTACAAGAATCCGACAAGATTGAATCTGTCCCCGCGCGTCGGACTTGCCTGGGATGTGTTCGGTGACGGCAATACCAGTTTGCGCGCGGGATACGGCCTCTACTTCAACACGAACAACCAGCAGAACCTTATCGTCACAGTTACTAATCCGCCGGCGACGCCGCGCATCGCAATCGGGTTCACAGCCACTTCGCCTTGCCGGCCGTCGTTTCCCGTCGCGCCGCTCTCGTGCGCCTTCGCTAATTCAATCCGCCCGGTTCAGTTTGATTTGGACAATCCATACGTGAATATCTTTAGCCTCAGCATTCAACGTGAACTGCCGTGGGAAACTGTGGCCACCCTGGCTTACGCGGGCTCGCGAGGCGTGCATCTATTGCGTAGCAATGATGTGAACATTGCCGTCCCGATTATTCAATCAGACGGAACACCGTTCTTCCCACTGGGAGCGCCGCGGCAGAATCCGGCTTTTTCCACGATTGAGTTGAAGAGTAGTGATGGCAACTCGTGGTACAACGCCTTGATCTTTGACGTGCGGAAGCGATGGAGCCGGAACGTCACTCTGCAGTCGTCGTACACGTTCTCACGTAACATCGATACGACTCAGGCATCGACGTTCTTCTCTGACGCGACGAATGGAACCACCACGGCCTTTCCGGAGTTTCCCACTCTGAACTACAACAAAGGTCTCGCGGACTATCACGCAAAGCACAACTGGGTTGTGAATTTCACC
>DASTVU010000028.1:0-10522 GCA_035758935.1 Pyrinomonadaceae bacterium
TTACAAACCGTCGAGCACAGCGCCCCCAAACAAGACGGACCAGCGCATCCTTCGCGCGCAGCAATCAATTACGAAATTTCCGAACAGCGCAGACGGCTACAATCAACTCGCATCCGCCTACATGCAGAAAGCACGCGAGACCGCGGACTTCTCCTTCAACGCAAACGCTGACGACGCCATCACGCGTTCGCTCGCAGTCGAGCCTGACAACTACGATGGTCTTAAACTGCGCACGAAACTCCAGTTGACTTATCACCGCTTCGCCGAAGCACTCGAAACCGCTCATCATGCTCAAACCGTTCACGACGACGATCACGACGTCTGGGGACAAATCACTGACGCCCTCGTCGAGTTAGGAGACTATCCCGGCGCCATCAAAGCCGCGCAAAAGATGGTCGACCTGAGACCCGACAGTTCCTCGTACGCACGTGTTTCATATCTACGGTCGTTACACGGCGATACCCATGGCGCAATCGACGCCATGATGTCCGCAGTGAAAGCCGCTAACCCCAACGATCCGGAAGGTGTAGCGTGGTGCCACGTTCAACTCGGAAACGAATTAATGAACGCCGGAAAGCTGGAAGAAGCTGAACGTGAATTCGACACCGCGCTTCAGATCTTCCCAAACCACAGTCTCGCATTGGAGAGCAAAGCTCGCGCACGCGTCGCAGCAGGCGATCTCCATACCGCAATTGCTATCTACGAACGTGAACCCGATTCCGCCGACGCATCACAAGCACTCGGAGATCTATTCACACGTCTCGGCAAGACTGACGCCGCCAAAGCTGCATATGAAAAGTTTGAAACTCTCGAACGTGAGAACGCGGCGATCGAAAAATCATGGCGCCACATGGTGAATTTCTGGCTGGACCACGATCAAAATCTGGAGCAAGCTCTCAAACTGGCCTCAGTTGAATACAACTCACGTAAAGACATCTTCACCTGCGACTCACTCGCCTGGGCGCTCTTCAAGAATGGCCGCATAGACGAAGCAAAGAAAGTCATCAAAGAAGCACTGCGCACCGGCACCAGGGATCAACGCATCAACGATCACGCCAGGCAAATCAACCAGAGCTAGTCTCTCTTTTTTGTGCCTTTTGTGATTTTTGTGCCTTTTTGTGGCAACATACTCCGCAAATAAAATCTTGCAGGAGGTTTCTGATGCCACGGCTACGTGCAGGTGTTTTGGTATCGGCAATCATCGTTGCGGCAGCGTTGTGTTCTCGTTTTGCTGGTGCGGAGACTACCACCACCGCGCAAGGACTCGCGGCGTGGGAACAGGTCTATTCAGTCTTAACTTCCCCGCGCTGCATCAACTGTCACACCGCCACGAACTATCCACAACAAGGCGATGACCGGCATCGTCACGTCGCGAATGTCGTGCGCGGTCCCGAAGGCAAAGGCGTCCCGGGTCTGAATTGCGCCGGCTGTCATCAGGAGACGAACGCCGACAGCACCGGCGTTCCGGGTGGACACAACTGGCACCTTGCGCCACTCGAAATGCGCTGGCAGGACATCAACGATCGACCGCTTTCGAGTGCTGCTGTCTGCCGTCAGATAACCGACCGCTCGCGGAATCACAATCTCGATGGTCCAGGTTTACTGAAACACCACGAAGAAGAAGCGCTCGTGAAGTGGGCCTGGAATCCCGGTCGCAGACCCGACGGATCCGTGCGCACACTTCCACCGCTCACGCACGAACAATTCGTTGCCGCCACACGTCGTTGGGTCGAGGCCGGCACGCCGTGTCCAACCGGAAGATAGGAGTTCAAACAATGGCGACTTTCCAAATAACCGTAAACGGACAGCGGCGCGAAGTGAACGTCGATCCCTCTACGCCACTGCTCTGGGTGCTGCGTGAAGATCTAAAGATGACGGGAACGAAGTTTGGCTGCGGCATCAGCGCGTGCGGCGCCTGCACCGTTCATGTGGGCGGTGTCGCCACGCGTTCGTGCATCGTGCCGATCTCACACATTGGCGATCGTCCGATAATCACGATCGAAGGTATTGGCAACGACGCCGTTGGACGAGCCGTTCAGAATGCATGGGTCGATGAGGACGTCGTGCAATGCGGCTACTGCCAAAGCGGACAGATCATGGCCGCAGTCGCATTACTCAAGAGTACGGCGCGACCCACGGAAACGAACATTGAAGAGTCGATGGGTGGAAACCTCTGCCGTTGTGCCACCTATCCACGCATTCGCGCGGCGATCAAGACCGCAATGGCGCAGATAAATAAAGGAGGCGCGTGATGGCTAGCTCTGCTGCTCATTCTGAAGTCAATCGACGCGGCTTCCTGCGCGTTTCCTTTGCGGCAGCCAGTGGCTTGTTTGTGTCGCTGTATATCGATCGGACTTCGTTAGCGCAGGAAGTACCGATGCCACGACAGCCTGCCAAGGTTTATCCACCGGATGCGTTCGTCAACATCAAACCGGATGGCAAGATCGTGATCCAGGTTAACCGCCTCGAGTTTGGTCAGGGCGTTCAGACAGCCTTGCCAATGGTGCTCGCGGATGAGATGGATGCCGACTGGAACAACGTCATAGGAGAGCTCGCGCCCGCAGAAGACGTTTACAAGGATCCTCTCTTTGGTATCCAAATCGTTGGCGGTTCAGGCTCGATCGCACACTCGTATCAACAATATCGCGAGTTGGGCGCCAAGACTCGCTCGATGCTTGTTGCCGCAGCGGCGGAACGCTGGAAAACCACGCCAGATAAGTGTCGCACCGAAGCCAGTATGGTTCATGGGCCAAACGGCCAGTCTGCCAGTTATGCTGAACTCGCGAGCGAAGCAGCGCGCAAACCAGTGCCTGCAACTGTTCGTTTGAAGAATCCGTCGGAGTTCCGGCTTGTTGGCAAGCGAGTCAAACGACTTGATAGTCGTCCGAAATGTAATGGGTCGTTGAAATTCGGTCTGGATCTCGATCTGCCGGGAATGAAAGTCGCCGTTGTGGCTCATCCGCCGGTCTTCGGCGGACGTGTGAAGAGAATCAGTGATGCCGAAGCACGTCGTATTGAGGGTGTGCGAGACGTTTTCGAGATTCCACTGAGCAAAGGAACAGGTGTCGCAGTCGTTGCAGACAAATACTGGCCTGCAATACAAGCGCGCAAACTTCTCAACATCGAATGGGATCAGTCCGGTGTCGAAGCCGCCGACAGCACGGAGTTGTGGGCCCGGTACAAACAGCTCGCTCAAACTCCCGGCAATGTCGCCGCCACGCGCGGAGATCAGAGTGCACTCGACAAGGTCGCTGCACGAAATCGGATCGTCGCCGAGTACGAATTTCCTTTTCTTGCCCACTCGCCGATGGAGCCTCTGAATACGACAGTCAGATTCGATGGCGACCGCGCAGAAGTGTGGGCCGGTTCGCAGTTTCAAACTGTCGATCAGATGGCAGTTGCGGAAGTACTCGGCCTCAAACCCGAGCAAGTCACTTTCCACACCGAGATGGCCGGTGGTGGGTTTGGTCGTCGCGCGGTGACGGACTCGCACGTGCAACGCGAAGCGGCCCTGATCGCTAAACGTCTCAAAGGAACGCCAGTCAAGCTTGTCTGGTCACGCGAAGACGATGTGCAGGGTGGTTATTATCGACCGATGCATTTTCATCGCGTCGAAATCGCGGTTGGCGCGGATGGGTTCCCCGCCGCCTGGCGTCACGTGATCGTTGGCCAATCAATACTCGCGGGCACTCCATTCGAATCAATGCTGGTCAAAAACGGCGTCGACGAAACCGCAACCGAAGGAGTTGCCGACACGCACTACAACATCACCAACCTGCACGTCTCAGTTCATCATCCGAAGGTGAACGTGCCTGTGCTTTGGTGGCGTTCGGTGGGACACACCCACACTGCTTTTGTGATGGAGACGTTGATCGACGAACTCGCCGTTCGTGCGCGAATGGATCCAATCGCCTACCGGCGCAAACTCCTGAAGCCTGACGCGAAGAAACCGCTGTCCGCGCTCGATCTGCTCGATAAACAAACCGCGGCGTGGCGCAATCGCCTGCCTAAAGGACACGCGCTCGGAATTTCGTGTCACGAATCTTTCGGAACTGGCGTCGCTTGCGCGGTCGATGTGTCGATCGAAAACAAGCGACCAAAGATTCACCGTGCGGTGCTCGCGGTTGATTGCGGAGTCGCAGTAAATCCACTCTCAATCGAGAGCCAGTTTCAAGCCGGAGTGGGATTTGGTCTCACGCAGTTAATGGCCAAAGGAGCGATCACGCTGAAGAACGGAATCGTCGAACAGAGAAACTTCGATGGCTACGTTCCACCCTACATCGTTGACGCTCCTGTCGCCGTCGATGTTCACATCGTCCCGAGTGCCGAGGCTCCGACCGGTTGCGGCGAACCACCCGTTCCCGTAATCTCACCGGCAGTAGTCAACGCCCTCGCGCGACTAACAGGAAAACGCTACCGCTCGCTACCCTTGGTAAATATTTAGCCACGGATAACACAGATTAAATCCGGATCTAATCCGCGTTTATCCGTGGCTAATTTATTCCGGGCCTCACAGCATACTTTTATACTGTTCCCACTGCTGTTTCATTCTCGTCATAAACTGCTGAAAGCGTGGATGCTGTCGCAGATTATCCAGATTGCGGTCCGTTACGAACAGACTGTAACAGGGAAAACCTTCATTAGCTGCCGACTCTAACCACTTGATTGCTTCTTCTCGCTGGTTCATCAGTGCGTAAGCACAGGCGATGTGATAAGCCGTGTGGTGGAAGTGTCCGAATCCCTTTCCCCGTTCAATAGCCAACTTAATTTTGTCCTCAGCTACTCGATACTGTCCATCTGAGGCCGCCAGGATCGCCTGCAAACTCGTAAACAAACCGCGATTGTCTTCCGGATAATCTTTTAGAAATCGTTCGAGTGTTGCGGACGCCTCTTCTTTCCGTCCCAAATCAAAGAGAGTTAAAACAATTTGATGGCCCACCATAGCCGGATTGGCGTCGGCAGGAACAGTTCGCAAAGCAACCAGCGCCTCTTCGTGTTTGCCTTTAAACAGCAGCGTTTCTCCAACACGAAAGCGTGCGAGCGTATTGCCTGGATTTGTTTTAAGAGCCTGGTCCAACTCCGCCAGCGCTTCGTCGGCCAATCCCACATGGCCCAACACGAGCGCCAGTTGATTTCGTGCCTCATCCAAACTCGGATTCAATGCAAGCGCGCGTCGATACTCCTGAATGGCTTTGTCGTGAGGAAAGTGATTTGCCGGCGTCCACAACAGACGCCCTCTCGCCAGATACGCCTCGGGTAACTCAGGATCCAGCGCCAGCGCCTTCTCCACTGCAACAAAGGCTTTTTCCGGCAAATCTTTTTCATCTGGCGCAAACAAAAACAGCCTCCACACATATGCCTGGGCCAACTCGGCCCAACCGCCGGCAAACTCAGGGTCGGCCGTGACCGCACGGTTTAGGGCCTGGAGCGCTAAATCATTGTCCGCTTTTGTTTGCCGGCCAAGATAGTAACGACCGCGGAGGAAATCGTCATAGGCTGCAGGATTGATTCGGCGCCTCTGCGATAAACGAGACTGTTCCTGCGGTGTCAACTTGTGCCTGATTGCTTGAGTCACCGCCTGTGCGACTTCATTTTGCAGTGTCAGCACGTCGCGAAGGTCACGGTCGTACTCAGCGCTCCAGAGATTTGCTTCTGTATTGGCCTCAATCAGTCGCACTCCGACATGAACGTTGTCACCGAAGCGTTGCACCGATCCTTCGATTACTGCATCGACGTGTAACTCCTGCGCGATCTGCTTAACGGTCTTTGGTGAGTTTTTGAACTGCATAACCGAAGTCCGAGATGTCACTCGCAGTGAAGCAACTTTTGACAAACCCGAAATCAGTGTCTCAGTCATGCCTTCGGCGAAATAATCCTGCGCTGGATCACCAGAAAAGTTCCGCATCGGCAACACTGCCAGGGAATTTATCCCGGTTGTAACGGGGGATGCCGGTGTGTTTGGACGTCTGGTGAACCAGATAGCAAGGGCCAGCACGATCGCGACGACGGCTACAATTCCAATAAATGCGAAGGATCGCCTTCTCTTCAGGATACGAGAGCCATCTATTGTCGATCGCTGGTGACTGCTGAGATCGCTGCCACGTTCCACCTGGTTCTTAACATCTTTAAGGTCAGCCAGCACCTCGTCGGCCGTTTGATATCTGTCATTTCGATCCTTTGCCAGTGTCTTCGCGATGATCCGCTGTACCGGGCTCGCCTCAGGCCGAAGTGTTTCCAAAGGTGCCGGCTCCCTTTCAGCGATCGCTATGATGACGTCGGTCGGTGTGGGTCCTGCAAACGGTTGTCGTCCGGCAATGAGTTCGTAGAGCAGTACTCCCAAACTCCAGATATCTGTGCGTGCATCGACCAGTAGACCACGAGCCTGTTCGGGCGACATGTAAGCGACAGTCCCCATCAATACTCCGGGCAGCGTTTTTAGCTCGATCGCGCGCGTTTCAGCTTCACTATTTGCATGATCGAGTCTCGTGTCTGCTAACTTTGCCAATCCGAAGTCGAGTACTTTCACGTATCCATCTGCTCGCAACATCACGTTTTCAGGTTTGATATCGCGGTGGACGATCTTCGCTCTGTGAGCGCTCGAAAGCGCCGAAGCGATCTGAATTGCGATGTCGAGAGCCTCGTTGACGCTGACATCACCCTTTGCAATTCGCTCACGCAGTGTCATGCCATCGATGTATTCCATGACAATGCAGTGACGATCATCCTCAGTCTGAATTACCTCATGGATGACGCAGACATTTGGGTGGGACAGTGCTGCAACTGCTCGTGCCTCTACTTCGAAGCGTCGCAAATGTGGTTTGTCTTTGGTGAGCACGGCCGGCAAAAACTTCAGTGCTACCTTGCGTCTTAAACTGGTATCTTCCGCCAGATAAACTTCACCCATTCCACCTGCACCAAGTGGCGAGAGGATGCGGTACTGATTAAATCGGTCGCCCGCGCGAATTGGTGTCGAGTGTTCGCCTGCCACCATTTTTACTGCAACCTCGAGAGCCGGTGTTTCGATGAAGTTTTGAGCGTGTGGTTCAAAGACAAGTAGTGACTCGACTTCGCGTCGTAACGCTTCGTCGCCTGCGCAGGCCTGGACCAAAAAAGCGGCCCGCTCATTGGCCTCTTTCTCCATGCTCGCGTGATAGAGACGTTCGACTTTTTCCCAACGATCACTGTTCACGAACTCACAATCTCTCCCGCGAGCTCTCGCAATAACCAAACCTTTGCGAGACGCCAATCGCGCATTACCGTTTCTTTGGAAACATTCAATAGCTCTGCTACCTCTTCGACGGAAAGTCCGGCAAAAAACCGCATCTCGACAACCCGCACTTTACGCGGATCAATTTCGGCCAATGCCGTGAGTGCCTCGTCCAGCGCGACAAAATCCTCACCGCGCTGGACCACAAACGACGCCGCGTCGCTCAGCGATACCAGGAGGGTACCGCCGCCGCGTTTCAGGTATTGCCTATCTCGAGCGAAGTCGACGAGGATGCGACGCATTAGCTGTGCGGCAAC
This sequence comes from Pyrinomonadaceae bacterium, assembly GCA_035758935.1. GTDB lineage: Bacteria > Acidobacteriota > Blastocatellia > Pyrinomonadales > Pyrinomonadaceae > PSRF01. Next base: position 7,525 of record DASTVU010000028.1, read on the forward strand.
ACCGAAGAAGTGTGCACGGTTTTGCCAACGTACGTTCTTCCAATCGATGAGGCGAATGTACGCCTCGTTGATGAGAGCAGAAGTCTGTAGCAAGTGGCCGGGACGTTCGCGACTCATGTAATGGTGCGCAAGCCGGTGCAACTCTGCGTGAATGAGAGGGGCGAGCTGGTCAAGCGCAGATTCGTCCCCTTCGCTCCAGGCAACAAGCAACCGCGTAATCTGTTTAGACGACTGGTGCTGCATAGCGAATTGGGGGATTCGAGGCCCAACAAATTACCACAATCAATCTGCCAGACCTAAAAAATCTTCCTCATTCGGTCTGGTTCTCTGTGCAACCTCTGTGTTCTCTGTGTCTCTGTGGTTTGTTTTTGCAGCGAATTGCTTAAACACAGAGACACAGAGAACACAGAGGTTGCACAGAGAAGCACTCCAAAAATTTTTGGATATCTGATTAAAGGTTCTGTCCGCCAATCCCGCCTTAACTGATAACAAACCCAAAACACCTGGAGGAGAATCATGAGAGGCAAGAAATTAAGCAAAAGATGGGCGTTCATCCTAACGGCAGTAATGACTCTGTCGCTGATATCGATGGGTCCACTCTCGAGTGCTGCCTGTGCAACTGGAGCTAAAACGTCTTCGAATACCTCAGCTAGACCAAGCCCGGCGTCAATGGCGAATAATGTCGTGCTGGAATGGAACGAGCTGGCTGTAAGGTTCGCATTGCAGCCTGTTCCGGCTCTTGCTCCCATCCAGCAAACTCGCGCAATGGCCATCTTTCAACTTGCCATGCACGACGCAATTAACGGAATCACCGGGCAGTATGAGACGTATCTGGAAACACCGCCTCCGCCTGAGAACGCGTCCCCAGAAGCTGCCGCTATTGGAGCTGCACACGAAATTCTGAAGAATCTTTTTCCAGGAAACGATGCGCTGCTTGACGGTCGCTTGATGACCTCCCTGCAGCAGCACGGTTCGTCAACGGCTGATCCCGCTGTGCCATACGGTCGCTCTGTAGCGACTTCAATTCTTGCGGTCCGAGCTGATGATCGCTCGGCTGAGGCCCAATTCAATTACGACGCCCCCAATCAGGGTCAACCAGGAGTTTGGGTACGACTCACATCTGCACCTGCATCGCTGCCAGGCTGGGGGAAAGTTACTCCGTTTGTGCTGCGCAGCGCATCGCAATTCCAGCCGGAAGCGCCGCCCGATCTAAGCAGTGAACTATATGCAAAGGATTACAACGAGATCAAAACGATTGGCGTTGCGACCGGTTCTACTCGTTCGCCCGAACAAAGCAACATAGCACTCTTCTGGCGTGCTTCACCGACTGCGATCTGGAATAGCGTCTTAACGCAGGTGGTGCAGACCCGCAACATGGAACTCTCCGACGAAGCACGGCTGTTTGCGTTGTTCTACCTTGCTGCAGCCGACGCCAGCATCGCTTGCTGGAAGGTGAAGTATGAACACAACTTCTGGCGACCGCAGTCAGCTATCGTTAATGGCAACTCTGATGGCAACGATCTTACCACCGGCAACGTCGACTGGAAGCCGTTCATAACAACTCCAGTACACCCCGAATATCCCTCGGGCCATTCGACTAACAGTAGTGCGATGGCCAAGATTCTCGCGCTGGAATTTGGAGACGCGCCTGGGGTGTCAATCTCCGTCACACAAACAGGCATTACTCGCAATTGGACCAGTTTCAGTGAAGCTGTTCAGGAAGTAATCGACGCTCGCGTCTACTCGGGAATTCACTTCCGCAATTCTGACGAAGTCGGCGCGAGGATGGGGCGGCAGATCGCGCAATTCGTTTCGCACCACGCGCTGCGACGAAATTCGAAGGCGAAATAGCTAAAATTGGTTAAGCCACAGATGAACACGGATCATCTGTGGCTTATTTTTTATATTAAACTGTGTCTCATATGAGACTACTCATCCTTCTATCGCTCCTGGCGCTGGCCCCGTGTGTGCGAGCACAAGATGGTCTGATCACAAACAGCGAAGCTCGCAAAACAATCAGCCTCAACGGCAACTGGCAAGTGATCGTCGACCCTTATGAGTCAGGGTTCTACGATTATCGTTATCAGCCGAGTAACAACGGCTATTTCAAGAACGCCAAGCCTCGGAATAAAAGCGAACTGATCGAGTACGACTTCGATAAGTCCGCAACGTTGAAGGTTCCCGGCGACTGGAACACGCAGTCGGATCAGTTGTTCTTTTACGAAGGCACTGTCTGGTACAAGAAGTCTTTCGACTACCAACGCAAGCCGAACACGCGTCTCTTTGTTTATTTCGGCGCCGCTAATTACGTCGCGGATGTATATCTCAACGGTGAGAAGCTTGGTCAGCATGAAGGCGGCTTCACGCCGTTTAACTTCGAGATAACAAACCGCGTGAAAGACACGGGCAATTTCCTTGTGGTCAAAGTCGACAACAAGCGCCGCCGTGATGCTGTCCCAACGTTGATGACTGACTGGTGGAACTACGGCGGGCTCACGCGCGAAGTGAAGCTCATTGAAACGCCAGCGACGTTTGTGAATGACTACATGGTCCAGCTTCAAAAGGGCTCGCGCAATCGTGTAACCGGCTGGGTGAAGTTAAGTGGCGACAAGCTCAATCAAAAGATCACGATTCGTATTCCTGAAGCAGGAATCAGTCGATCGTTTACAACAAATGCCGCCGGAACTGCCGCAATCGATTTTACCGCGCATCTGAAGTTGTGGTCGCCCGATACTCCGAAACTTTACGACGTGTTCATCGAAGCTGAGACAGATCAGGTGCGTGAGCAAGTCGGCTTTCGCAGCGTTGAAACGCACGGGACTGACATTCTGTTGAACGGACGTCCTGTCTTCCTGCGCGGCATCTGCATTCACGAGGAGGCACCGCTTCGCGGCGGACGCGCCTACAGCCGCGAAGATGCGGTCACGCTGCTCAATTGGGCCAAAGAGCTCGGAGCAAATTTTGTCCGCCTGGCCCACTATCCGCACAACGAGTTCAT
>DASTVU010000029.1:0-3903 GCA_035758935.1 Pyrinomonadaceae bacterium
AGCAACGGCCTCGGCTTTGGCGAACCGGATCAAAACCACGGGCGGCCACGGAGGGCCGCCCCTACAGTTCGTTCCGCAGATCGATGAAGGTCCGTCACTTATGGAATAGGACGAGTTTGCGTTGTTGTGTCGCCGCCAGCTTCTCGAGAAACTCCGCCCGCGACACTGCTTTCGCACCGAGTGCCTCAAGGTGAGGGGTCACCATCTGGATGTCAATCCAATCCAGGCCACGCTGCTTCAGGTGCTCGATCAAAAACAGTAGTGCCAACTTTGACGCATTCGATCGCAGCGAAAACATGCTTTCACCAGCGAAAGTCCCACAGGCATCTACTCCATAAAGTCCACCGACGAGCTCAATGTCTTCCCAAACTTCTACACTGTGAGCATGGCCTTGCTTGTGAAGCTCGCAATAGGCGCGGATCATTTGCCGTGTGATCCAGGTGCCTGATTCGTGCTTGCGTTGGACTGTGGCGCAGTTAGTGATTACCTGCTCAAACGAGCGATCGATAGTGAAGTGAAATTGATGTTTGGTTCGGGCGAGCCGTCGCGGAATGTGCAGCTCGCTAAACTCGAGGATCCCTCTTTCCTCCGGGCAAACCCATGGGAGTATGTGTTCATCGACGGGCCATGGAAAAATCCCACTACAGTAAGCACGCAAAAGATTTCTGGTAGTGAGAGGTCCACCTAAAGCAACAATGCCATCAATTGCTTGTGCGGGATCTATAAAATAGATCAAGTCGCGGTCACGGGGCATCAGCAGTGATCGGATTTGTTTTTCTTTCGGGGAACCTCAAGGCAAGTTCTTCCTTCTCCAGTTCTACCAAAACATCGCCGGTAATGGACTCACTGCCAAACAGGATCTTCTCGGCCAGCGGTTCCTTGATCCTGGCCTGAATCAAACGAGCCATCGGCCTTGCGCCGAGCAGTCGATCGAATCCGCGTTGGGCCAACCACGAGCGCGCTTCGGGCGAAAGCTTAACTACAACTTTCTTTTCACGCAGTTGCTTGTTCAACTCGTCGATAAACTTATCGACAATCTGCTCAATGACGTGGGCGTCTAACTGCTTGAACGCGATCCACGCGTCCAGACGATTGCGAAACTCCGGACTAAACGTTCGCTCAATTGCGCCTCTTCCCTGCCCTTTACCCTGATCTTTTTGAAAGCCAATCCCACCCTCGCTCATCTCTCTTCCACCGGCATTGGTGGTCATTATCAGAATGACATTTCTGAAATCAGCCTTCTTGCCATTGTTATCAGTCAGGGTCGCATGATCCATCACTTGCAGCAGTATATTGAAGAGATTCGGATGCGCTTTCTCAATTTCATCGAGCACTAACACTGCATATGGAGTTCTGTTGATCGCGTCTGTCAGTAGACCACCCTGATCAAAGCCCACATAACCCGGCGGCGCTCCAATCAACCTCGACACGGTGTGACTCTCGGCGTATTCGCTCATATCAAAGCGAATGAACTCGACACCCAAAATCACCGCAATCTGTTTAGCCAACTCCGTTTTGCCCACGCCTGTAGGACCAGAAAACAGAAAACATCCGACCGGTTTTTCCGGTTGGCCCAGGCCGGAACGAGACAACTTGATAGCACGAACGACCTGCTCGATCGCATGGTCCTGGCCAAAAATTACGCCCTTCAGTTTGCTTTCCAGTTCTCCCAGCCGGACCTTCTCGGAACTCACGACAGTCTTGGCGGGAACTTTAGCCATTCGCGCAACCACAGTTTCGATGTCGCGCGTGCGAACGAGTTTCGTCTTCGCCGAGGTTGCTGCTTTTAACTTCAACGCGGCGCCCGCTTCATCAATTACGTCTATCGCCTTATCTGGTAAGAACCGATCGTGCATGTACTTCGCGGACATCTCCGCAGCTACTCGTATCGCATCAGGGCTGTACTTCACGCCGTGATACTCCTCGTAGTAGCTCTTCAGTCCGTTCAGTATTCCCACTGTCTCTTCGACGGTCGTTTCTGAGACTTCGATTTTTTGAAACCGGCGGGCCAGCGCGCGGTCCCTTTCGAATGATGCCTTGTACTCGCTGTATGTCGTGGATCCAATGCAACGCAATTCCCCTGAAGCAAGCGCCGGCTTGAGAATATTTGATGCATCCATTGAGCCACCGCTAACGGCGCCGGCTCCGACTATCGTGTGAATCTCGTCAATGAAAAGAATTGCACCCGGGATCTTTTTTAGCGCAGTGATCACGCCCTTGAACCGTTGTTCAAACTCACCGCGATACTTCGTGCCGGCCAGAACAGCTCCCATATCCAACGCATACACAGTTGCAGGGCGCAGCAGTTCCGGAACTTCACCGAGGTGAATCTTTAGTGCGAGACCCTCAGCAATCGCTGTCTTGCCAACCCCTGGCTCGCCGACGTAAACGGGATTGTTTTTACGACGCCGGCACAATATCTGAATCGTTCGTTGCAACTCATCGTTCCGGCCGATGAGAGGATCGATTTGCCCGGACGCGGCGCGCTCATTCAGGTTAACTGTAAAAGCCTTCAACGGATCTCTCGACGGCCTTGCTTCTTCCTCGTCTTCATCAGCGTTGACATCGCCCGCAGCATGTTCTTCACCTAGTGGAGAGATTCCGTGCGAGATGTACTTCGTTACAGCAAGACGTGTGATTCCATGCTTATTTAAAAGAAACACAGCATGAGAATGTTTTGCGTGGAATAACGCTGCGAGAACACCACCACCGTTTACTTCACGTTGCTCGCTCGCTTGCGCCTGGAGCAACGCGTACTGCAACACTTGTTGGAATGCAACTGTCTGTTCCGGCAACTCGTTCGGATCGACACCAACCATTTCACTGTGTGCGGCAAAGAAATCCTCGATATCCTTCCTCAAGGCATCGAGGTTTCCACCGCAGTTATAGATGACTTCGCGCGCGGTGAGATCGTTGAGCAACGCGAGCAGCAGATGTTCCAACGTTACGTACTCGTGCTGCCGCATCGTCGCTTCCGCAACGGCCAGGTTCAGAGTGTTTTCAAGTTCCTTTGTGATCATCCTCTTCCATCGTGCACAAGAGCGGGAACTCATTAGCTTGAGCGATACTCGTGACTTTGTCCACCTTCATCTCAGCGACTTCATAAGTGTAAACGCCAGCGAGACCGATGCCTTGCCGGTGTACGTTCAGCATGATTCGAACGGCATCGCTTTCGCCATGATTGAACACAGTTTGCAGGATAAAGACGACAAACTCCATCGTGGTGAAGTCGTCATTATGCAAAAAGACCTTATAGAGCGGCGGCCGCTCCAGCTTCTCCTTACTCTCGGTCTTTTCTACGACGTCGCCACCGTGCTCAAACTCATCCATGGGCATACTGCAAATTTAACCGCATTTTAGAGTATCTCAAAAGCCAGCGAGGGCGTGGAGGAACGTGAGAGATTTTGAATTTCGCGGATTTCACTCTCTTCGCAAGAAAAGCGAGAGCTATATCGCGACTAAACTCGACTACGCCGTAGAATACGCATACCTAGCTGCAGATCAGCAGGGCCGGTACTCGGTGAACTCGGATCGAAGACGGGACTTTCGACAGTCTGCAGAGCGGAAGCGGTTGAGGACCGGGCGGAGTCTACAATTTCGAAAAGAAGAGTACAAGCGAGTCGAAAATAACATGGTGCCCCCGCAGGGATTCGAACCCCGAACCAACAGATTATGAGTCTGCTGCTCTAACCGTTGAGCTACAGGGGCACAAGAACGTGCGTTCAGTTGAGTTGGTGAAGGCTCACTGAATGTCTTCAAAATACGTGACGCTCTGAGTGTAACACGCAGGTATTTGGGAACGGCAAATCTCTATTGCAGGGCCTAACATAGTCCATTGTTGGACCGGGTCGGTACCGTAACGCGGTAGCGTCGGGTCAACACGGTGCATCAATGGCCGGAAAT
>DASTVU010000030.1:0-9087 GCA_035758935.1 Pyrinomonadaceae bacterium
CCAGGCCAGAAGAAATACCAAAGCGCCAACAAGTTGGCGCACTCCAATGCGACGACCTTGCTGCGGTACGTGGCGTTGACTGCGGCGTTGTTGTTTGCGCTCGCGCCGGTTTACTGGATGCTGACGATCTCGTTCAAGACCGAGGTTGAGCAGTTTGCCAGTCCGCCACCGTGGTTTGTTTTCACGCCGACACTCGACCACTACTACGACGCATTCGTCACGCGAGACTTCGGACAATATCTGCTCACCAGCGCGATTGTCGCAGTCACTTCAACGGCGTGTGCGCTCGTCATCGGCACACTCGCAGCTTACGCACTGGCGCGGTTTGAACTTCCCTGGCGTCTCAATCGCCGGCTCTCGTTGTGGATTCTTTCAACGCGTATGTTTCCCGCAATAGTTACTGTCGTCCCGCTCTTTCTCATGATGCGCGACGTGCGGCTGCTCAACACGCGACTAGCGCTGATCATCGTCTACACCGGTTTTAATCTGCCGTTCGTAGTCTGGATGATGCGCGGCTTCTTTGCCGACCTGCCGCGTGATCTCGAAGAAGCGGCGCTCGTCGACGGCGATTCTCGTCTCGGTGCGCTCATGCGCATCGTGTTGCCGCTGGTCGCGCCCGGACTCGCAGCTACAGCGGTGTTCTGTTTGATTGTTTCGTGGAATGAATTCCTGTTTGCACTCGTGCTGACGCAGACTGACGCGGCGATGACGTTGCCGGTGGGAATCGCGGGACGCGTGACTCAGTTTGAGATCAAATGGGGTGTGATGAGTGCCGCGGCGACAGTGGCAGTCGTTCCTATTCTCGTGTTTGCACTCTCGCTGCAGAAGTACCTCGTGCGTGGATTGTCGATGGGAGCTGTAAAAGGGTAGACACTTGTCTCAAGAGTCCAGACTCCGCACTTGGATACAGTCAGTACCGTCCAAGCATCACGTCCTGAGTTGGGAGACAAGGCAAAGGGGTAGATGGGAATCGAGTTCAAAAATGTAAACAAGACGTTTGGCGGCACGAGTGTCGTCGACGATCTGTCGCTGAAGATCGACGATGGCGAGTTCATCGTGCTGCTTGGTCCATCGGGTTGCGGCAAAACCACGACCTTGCGAATGCTCGCCGGTCTCGAGTCTGTCACCTCGGGCGATATTCTGATCAATGGCGACCGTGTTAACGATGTGCCGACACAGCATCGCGATCTGGCGATGGTGTTTCAGAGTTACGCGCTTTACCCGCACATGACGATTGCCGAAAACATCGGCTACCCGTTGCGCGTCCGCAAACTCGAAAAAGCCGAACGCGCTACACGTGTGAAACGCGTCGCCGCAATGCTCGAGATTGAATCGCTGCTCGATCGCAAACCTCGGCAACTCTCCGGCGGTGAACGTCAGCGGGTGGCGCTGGCGCGTGCAATCGTGCGCGAGCCACGCGCATACCTGATGGATGAGCCACTCTCAAATCTCGATGCACGTTTGCGCGTGCAGATGCGTGGTGAGCTAAAACGTCTTCAGCATCAACTCGGAACCACGACCATCTACGTCACACACGATCAAGCCGAAGCAATGACGCTTGCGTCACGTGTCGCCGTGATGAAGAAGGGCGTGCTACAGCAATTCGATACGCCGATGAACATTTATAACCACCCTGCGAACCGCTTTGTCGCTGAGTTTGTCGGCAGTCCAAGCATGAATTTCATTGAGGGATCAGCGTTAACACAAGGCATTCGACCGGAACACATTCAAGTGCTATCACAGCCACAGGACGGCGCAATTGCCGCGAAGGTATACGTCACAGAGCAAATGGGAAACGAAACTTTCGTTTTTCTTACCGTCGGTACTCACAGGTTGATTGCTCGCGCGCCGGCAGACTTTCGCGCAGAACTGGAGAGTCAAGTTTGGATAACAATAAGCAAAGACAAAATCCTGTTTTTTGATCCGGTGTCCGGAGAAAGGCGGGCCACAGATAATACGGATTTGAAACTGGATTAATCGCCGATAGCACGCGCCACGGTGGGCCACATCTGCGTCGCCCACAACTCATATCCCTTATCAGACGGATGAAACCCGTCACTCGAAAAATACTCCGGATGAGAAGGAAGTTCGTCCTTCGAGACCGCGTACATGTCGAAGATGGTCACGCCATGTCGCTTCGCAATTTGTTCCAAACGGGTATTGAATCTAATGATCTGCTGCTGATACCCGCTTCGCATTGGACCAGGAATACGCGGCGCACTCGATATGTCGGGAATGTTCGTCACCACGATCTGTGCGCGAGTCTTCTGCCGGAGTGAACTGAGAATCTCTTCGTAGTTCTTTGCAAACTGATCGATCGTCAAACCGTGTCCGATGTCGTTGATTCCGATACCGACCGTTACCAGATCCGGATTCATTGCGGCGCCACGCTCCAACTGACCACGCACGAGGTCATCAGTAGTCGCACCACTGACACAAAGATTCGTCAAGGTTGAACCCGCCCGGCGTTGGAGGAGACGATTAAAAAGCCGCACCACATACCCACCGTTCCTCGCTCCAACACCCGAACCCGTTGAATCACCAAGAGCAACATAAACAATTGGACCCGTCGTCATCGGTTTAGCCATACTTCGCTGTGCCACGTCTTCACGATGGCAGGCAGTTAAAACCAGCAGGAGTAAACTGGCCGTAAAAACGGATTGAAGTAGTTTTTCCCGCATGAAAATCAATAATAATCGTGCCATCTTCCTTGACTTTATCCTAACAGCAGAATAATGTCCCCCGCACTCCTTGAGAGACAAGGCCGGCTCTGAGCTGCATTTCCTTCTGCGTGCTTGTCGTGCCTCAGCAGCTAACTCGTGCGGAATAACCCGGGGATCGCTGATCCTCTGTAACCTAAGCTGTCTCTGCAGGACCGTTCCATTTCAGAAAAAAAAGGAAAGCAAGAAAGGATTCGGAGCATGAAAAAGATTACCCTGGTAAGTTCTTTACTTATTGTGATCGCCCTGCTGGTTTCTTCGCGCTGGGCTACCGCTGTTGATGCACCTCCGCAAGACACTCTCCCCATTGCCGACACCAGCCTGGCTGTCGCGCTGTCTGTTCAGGATATGGTCAATCAGTCGGATGTGATCGCTATCGGTAGCTGCGTCGAAACAAAAAGTGTTTGGGTTGATCGCAGTCTGGTAACACTTGCCACTGTTAATGTAAGTGAAAGTCTCAAAGGAAACGAAAGTTCAACCATAACCGTAGCGCTACCGGGAGGCGTGGATGCTAATCGCGCAGTCCCCATTGCCATGACCTATCCCGGCGCTCCACAAATAACGCCGGGTGAAAACGTCTTTCTATTTCTCACTGTTTCTGATGAAGTTCCCGGTGGTTACACGGTTGCCGGCTTCTCTCAAGGAAAGTTCTCCATTATCACCGAAGAAGACGGGGAACAGGTGGTCGCTCGCGATCTGCGAAAGACCTCGCTCAAGAGTAATAACGGAGTCCATCGTGGCTCAAACGCCACGATTCCACTCTCGAGGTTGAAGGATGAGGTTAGAGGTTATCTGAAGAATCAGTAACCCCGCGTCGCCGTTCACCACCCTATTCATTGGAGAAAACTTTCCCGAGGAGGACTTATGAGAAGAAAGCTCACATCAATTCTATTGACTTCGTGCATGATTCTGATGAGTGTTGTCACCACTCGCGCAGGTGGCGCACTCGAAACGATCGATATCACTGGCGCGGGACCTTCGCCCATTGCCGGTCACTTGCTGGCTCGGGTGATTGGAATTCGCTGGGACGCGCGCAGCATCCCGGTTCAGTATCGTATAAACAATACGCTCGACCCGATTCCCAACCCGCTGGGCCCGGCATTCTTGACTGTGGCTCAGGCCACCACGTCGCTGCAGGGATCGCTAAATTCGTGGAACGACATCCCGACCTCCTACATCAATATGCAGATTGTTGGCACAACCAACAACCCTGGATTGGTCGGCTTCAACATGATCAATGAAATCTCATTTCGCACTGCGGCGGGTTTCAATGCCATCGCGTCTTCTCCTTCCACCAATCTGATAACCGACATAACGCTGGTGAATGGCCAACTAATTGACGGTGATGCCGACCCCGACGTTTCGAGCGCCATCACGACTGCACAGGACGTCGATAACGATGGCGACATCGAGTTTCCCGCCGGCTTCTACAAAGCAGGAACTATTCTCGATAACGACGTGCAATTCAATACCAAGGTCAGCAATGGACTTCGCTTTACGGTTGACCCGGCACAGATGGATGCTGTCACTCGCTCCGTCGATCTGAATTGTGTTGCCGCGCACGAGTTTGGACACTCGTTTGGTCTGTCGCACGTGCTCAACAATCAGAACAGCGCAACTGAGGGTGATGGCTCAACGATGTTTCCGTTTATCGACACTGGCGATCCAGCCTCGGAGGCAGGGCAGGGCCAACTAAGTGCCGACGATATCGCGTTTGCATCTTTCTATTATCCGGAAGGAACGGCTGCTTCCGGTCCAGGGGCTCTGCAATCGGGCGACGTCCCGTTTGCCAGCGAGTACGGATTGATTACGGGCGAGTTACGACACGGTGTGTTGAATCAACCGATTGCCGGAGGACAATTGTTCGCCATCAACCGGAACACCAACACCGTCGTCGCAAGCGCGTTTAGCGGCACGACAAACCTTTCATTTAATCCAGTCAATGGCGGTTTGTTCTTCGTCCCAACAGTCGCCGACGCAATTCCCAATGGCAACTACGTGATACCTGTGCCGAAGGGAAACTATGACGTGGGCGTGGAAGCGACGGACGGCAGTCCCGCGGCCGCAGGAAATATCAGCTTCACTTGTCAAATTGGAAACTTCTTCGGGCAAATGAACTTTATCGAAGAGTTTTGGAACAACAATAGTGAAGGTGCGATTGAACGCGATCCGGCTGATGCGAAGAACGTTCACGTGAATCCCGGGTTTATCAACGCCGGCACCAACATCACTACGAACAACGTGTTCAATATCAGTGGCTTTGGAGCGCGTACTAACATAGGGTTTATCAATCCTCCTGCGGGCGGGTTCATCTATGCGACGCAGTTTCCGGCTTCACAGATCAGTGCACTCAATGGCGGAAATCCGACGCTCATTCAGGCCGGACTATTCGACACCATCGTGGTTGATGCATCAGTGCCGGTGGTCTTCGCCAAAGCATGGTTAGCTAAAGGCGTCATCAATCCCGACACGACGGCGACGATCGATCTCGTGGCTCCACTTGATACGTCCGTCACTTTTGTTGGGCAGGACACTGACTTCGCGCCGTTCTACTTCAAGAACCCGCATGATCTCAGCGAAGTTATCCGAGCGGGCATTGCCGATGGATCGATTCAGAACCTGTTTCTGGTCCTTCAGATTCCACCGGCGCCTTTCGCTGGAGTCAGCGGTCAACCGCCACTGATCGGTTTGAGCACGCAGGCACCGATCCTTGGTCGCTCCTACTTATCCACCAACGGAGGAGCCACATTTACGCGTAGAAATGATTTGAATTTCCGATTCTCACTCATTGCTTCGCAGGTTCCTTAGGTTGATTGAGCTTCTCTCGGGGTGCGCCAACAAGTTGGCGCACTCCGAGGAAGTAAATTCGTTTCCAACTTTTCGTATCCCCGCCTGATTCGTCGTAAAAATACTGGCTTTCTACCGGCTTCAAGAATAAACTAGCCTCCACTTTATTCCCCGAAATGGGCATGAGTTCCGGAGTGCCGGATGAGTAACGAAAATCGTCGGCCGCAAGCAGTACCTTACAAACCCGAAGCGTGGCGTGAAGACGATGCTGCGTCCGATGATCTATTGAGTTTTCATTCGCCAGTGGCAGATCCCACCGCACGCGAGCAATGTCGTCTGCTCGATTTGCTTGGCCGCATTAATTACAAAATCCTCAGCGGGAACAGAGTTTATGTAGAGGTCGATGGAATTGTTTATAAGACTCTTTACGGTGGGTACTGGCGCAGCGTTTTCACGGGCATCGAACACTATCTGCTGAGATGCGAGCAGGTCTCGGGTAACGCCTGGACTAAAGACGACAACAACAGTTCGATCGATCTGCCGATCGCATACTCAAATGATGGCTGGACAGCGCGAGGGCATTCCCTCTCGTTTATCCTCAACCGGGATCTAGCCGAAAACCAGCGCCGGTTCGTCCAGCGTTTCCGCAGATTCCGATTCGTCAATCGCTAATCCGTAATCAATCCGCGTCCATCTGTGTTACGGGAGACTACCATGAAGAAAATCGTCCTTCTTGTAATTATCGCCTGCCTATTCAGCATCAGCGGTCTTGGGCAAACCTCATCGTTGTCGCAACCGATGCCGGTTGATCCTGAGATCACGATAGGCAAGTTTCCAAACGGTCTGCGCTACTACATCAGAGCCAACAAGAAACCGGAAAAGCGTGCTGAGCTCCGGCTCGTCGTGAAGGCTGGTGCAATTCTTGAAGACGACGATCAACGCGGACTGGCCCACTTCGTCGAACACATGGCGTTCAACGGTACGAAGAACTTCCCTAAACACGAACTCATCTCTTTCATGGAATCTTTGGGTATGCGTTTTGGCGCAGACATCAACGCGTACACGAGCTTTGATGAAACTGTCTACATGCTTCAGGTTCCAACTGACAAACCGGAAGCAATGGTTCGGGCGTTTCAGGTTCTCCAGGACTGGGCACACAACGTTACGTTTGATGCTGCCGAGATTGAGAAGGAACGTGGCGTCGTCCTTGAAGAATGGCGTTCGGGACGTGGCGCAGGTATGCGTACTACTGAAAAAGTATTGCCGGTGATGTTCAAGGGTTCTCGTTATGCGAACCGCCTTCCGATTGGTCTCCCCGAAATCATTCAGAACGCCAAGCCGGAACGACTCAAACAGTTTTATGCGGACTGGTATCGTCCGGACCTGATGGCTGTGATTGCAGTTGGTGATTTTGACAAGGCGGTTATCGAAAAACTCGTAACGACTAATTTCGAATCGATCCCGGCACATAAGTCACCGAAGGAGCGAACCACATACGACCTGCCTGATCGGTCAGACACCAGCTTTGCTATTAATACCGACAAAGAGACATCCACCACGAGTATCGAAATCGACACGCTCTTGCCCGCACGCCCGGAGGGTACAATCGGCGCTTACCGGCAAAAGACTGTGGACCGGCTCTTTGGCGGAATGCTGAACGCGCGGCTCGCCGAGCTCACGCAAAGGCCGGACGCACCATTTGTCATGGGCTTCGGCGGACGAGGTGGCTTTCTAGTACGGTCCAAAGAGATCGCATTTCTAAACGCGCTTGTTAAAGAAGACGGAATCGAACGTGGTTTACAAGCACTGCTTACCGAAGCAGAACGAGTCGCACGCTTCGGGTTCACGGAGACGGAGTTGGCCCGACAGAAAGCAAGTGTCCTCCGTAACTACGAGCGACTAGCCCTCGAGAAGGACAACACGTTAGCCGCCAGTCGCGCCGGTGAATACGTGCGCAACTTCCTGATCAATGAAACTCTACCGAGCCTGGATGATGAATATGCACTGCACAAGCGCTTCCTTCCAGAGATCACACTCGCTGAGATAAACAAGCTTGCGCGTGAGTGGTTCCCACTGAGTAATCAAAACCGGCTTGTGATTGTTACGGCGCCACAGAAAGCCGGGCTGACGGTTCCGGATGAGACAAAGCTTGCGTCGATCATCAAAGAATCGACCTCCGTGGAAGTTAAGCCATACGTCGATACTGTTGCATCCGCAGCTCTGCTCGAGGCATTACCCGCGCCCGGCAAAATCGTCAACGTAACAAATAACGAAAAGGCGGGTCTCACGATCTGGGAGCTCGCGAATGGAGTGAAAGTCGTACTTAAACCCACTAATTTTCGAGCCGACGAAATCCTCTTTCGCGCGAGCAGCCCGGGCGGAACGTCGATAGTCAGCGACGCTGACTACATTCCGGCAAGTACGGCGACGCAAGTAATAAACGCAGGCGGCGTGGCCAAGTTCAGCGCTACCGATCTGGGCAAGATGTTGGCAGGCAAGGTGGCTTCGGCAACTCCATTTATTGGTGAGCTCGAAGAAGGTCTGAATGGCTCCAGTTCGCGCAAAGATCTGGAAACGATGTTCCAACTCATCTATCTCAGGTTTACGCAACCGAGAGCAGACGCGAATGCCTTTGCCGCACAGGCGACGCAGGCGCGGACGTTCATGAACAATCAGAGCGTGATTCCGGAGTTTGCTTTCTTTGAAGCACTTTCCGCGGCGAGGTTTCAGAATCACCCGCGTCGTCGTTTACAAACAGCCGCGACAGTTGATGAGTGGAATCTCGACAAGTCACTCGCGTTTTACAAGGATCGGTTCGCCGATGCGAGCGATTTCACGTTCTACTTTGTAGGCAGTTTTGATGAAGCGATGATGAAGCCGCTCGTCGAGCGTTATCTTGGCGCTCTTCCTTCGATCAAACGAAAAGAAACGTGGAAGGATATCGGTGTGAAGCTGCCGGCAGGAGTTATTGAGAAGCGAGTTGAGAAAGGGATCGAACCGAAGAGTCGAGCGGCGATCATTTTCAGTGGTCCATTTGTGTTTGACCAGGAGAGCCGAGTCGCGATCAGGGGGATGTCGGAGATACTGCAAACACGGTTGCTGGAGCTGATTCGCGAAGAGCTTGGCGGGACTTATAGCATTACGGCCGCCTACGGTTTTGCAAAGTATCCGAAACCGGAATACTCGATCACGATTCAGTTTGGCTGCTCGCCTGAACGAACCGACGATCTAATCAAGCGTGTGTTTGGAGAGATTGAGAAGTTTAAGGCTGAGGGACCGACGGAGAAGCAGCTGAATGACGAGAAAGAGGCGTTGCTGCGTGAGTTTGAGACGAACAGCAAGCAGAATGGTTACCTCGTAAATCAGATCATGCTCCGGTTCTACCACAATGACGATCCGGCCGGCATTTGGCTGGTGCCTGATTTCTACAAGAAACTCGATGCCGCGACGGTTAAAGCCGCCGCGAAGCAATATTTGAATACCCAATCCTTCGTAAAAGTAACCCTCTTCCCCGAGAAAAAAGCCGCCGCAAATTAATCAGATCTCTCGGAACGTACTGTAGGGGCGGCCCTCCGTGGCC
>DASTVU010000031.1:0-10211 GCA_035758935.1 Pyrinomonadaceae bacterium
ATTGGACCGCGCCGCAACTCTACGCTATCTGGGTGAAGATGAAATCGCCGGAAGGAAGCAAAAGGTGATCAGCGTCCTGCGGCCCGACAATCAACAGCTCGCGCTTTCTTTTGACGCGCAAACAAATTTGCTGACTAAGTACGGTTATCTCTACGCCGATCCATTCGCAGGCGACTCGGAGATCGCGCAAACTTATTCAAACTATCGCACGGTCGGAAAGTTGAAGCTGCCTGGCGCGCGTGTTTTGTACAACTCCGGAGGAGTCGTTCAGGAAGCGGAGTACGTCGACATTCAGATCAACACAAAACCGGCCGAGAGTGTTTTTCAAGCGCCCGAAGGTTTTGAAAAACTCGAAGCTGGTCCCGCAACCCCGCCGCCGCCCGCCGTGGTCAAGATCGCCGAAGATGTTTACATGCTGAATGGACTAGCTGGAGGCACGCATAACATCATGTTTGTGGCCTTCAACGATCACATTCTCGTGCTGGAAGCTCCGGAGCAGATTTTTTACAACAGCAATTCAGTGCAGGCCCTGGCCAAGATTAAAGAGACGGTGCCGGGTAAGCCGATCAAGTATCTCGTCCTGACTCATCACCATGCAGACCACGCGGGTGGTTTTCGTGAATACGTTGCCGAAGGTGCAACGATTGTAACCACTGCCGGGAACAAGAGTTTTCTTGAAAAGGCCACGGCGCTTCAGTCGAGTCTGCTGCCGAAGTTGTCACTTGATAACAAGTTGAAGATCGAGCTCGTCCAAAACAAGAAACGCGTGTTTCAGGACGACAAGCATGTAGTTGAGTTGTACGACATTGGTCCGAATCCGCACGCGAATGAGATCCTCGTCGCTTATTTGCCGAAAGAGAAAATTCTGTTTCAGGCTGATCTGTTGAACCCCGCCCCGAACGGATCGATCGCGATTGCTCAGGACGCGACAGTCAGTTTCAGTGAAAAGCTTCAACAGTTGGGATTGCAGGTCGACAAGATCTACGGCGTACACGGTCGCCCTGCGACACCCGAAGAGTTGCGAACGTCGATTGAAAAGCGACGTACCTCAGATCTGAAGTCCGAAGTCTCTGGTCCAAAGTAGGTTTTAACGCAAAGACGCAAAGGCTGCAAAGAAGACGCGTATTTCTTTGCGGTTCTTTGCGTCTTTGCGTGAACTTACTTTCGAAAAACTTTGATCAATCTCATTAGTTGGTCTAAGATTCCGCACTAGCCTTCAACTAACCCCCTTCAATCGATCTCAAACTTCGTGGGAGGAAGAACTGAGATGTATAAAAAGATGCTTGTGCTGAGTTTTCTTGTATTCGCCGCACTCTTCGGCGGGCTCTCTTCACAGCCGAAGACAGTTACTGCTGCTACCAACATTTCGGTTTATGGAGCGTGGCATTGCGGAAATGACTTCTGCACATGGTCCAGCGTTCGCAACATGACCGACTTCAACACCCGCAATCGATGGTTGATCGACCGTGGTGATGGCACGCCGTCCGTGAACCTCGTGGTTTTGAGTTTTGTTCATCCGATGAGACTGCTGAACAAGACGAACGATGCCGGCACGTCGCAAGGTATTCCCATCGGAATGAATCAGGCCGTGGTTGATTACTTCAAGAGCCGCGGCGTCAGGGTAATGTTGTCCATCGGTGGGATCACGTACACGGACGCGTGGAACCAGGCTCTCGCAACCAACCCAGTCCAGTTTGGATTGAATGCAGCCGAAGCGGCTCAACGTTTGGGTGTCGGGTTTGAGATCGACTATGAAGAAAACACGAACCCAAACCTTACAGGATTACAGGCGTTCATCAACGCCTATCGCTCGGTTCTGCCCTACGATGCATCCGGAAACAATCATGCAGCTCGATTGACTATCGACCTCGCTGCCGGCGATCGGTGGTTGATCGCGCTCACGCGCAAAGCAACTGCTGATTGGCTGAACACGACGACGCCCGTGCTGGATTATGCGAATGCGATGGTTCCGGCACGACAACCGAATTCCGCCAATACGGCTCAGGCCGATTGGCAGGAGCACGTGGATGGTAAGCCGCAGTTTGCGCCTCCGATCCTTCCGCTTGCTCCGGCTAAATTTACCGGCGCTCTGTATATCGTTACGGGCAGTAAGGCCGCGCCGGAGTGCACGAATTTCACGAATTCGTTGATCAACTCAACCGGTGCATATGTGCAGACAGTAGCGCCAAACGGTGCGGGCACGACGAGCGGTATGTTGGGCTACATGTTCTGGGCCGCGGAATGTCCAGCGACAAGGCGAGTTTGTACAGTGCCACCGAATTCCTGTGAAGGTGGCGTGGGAGTCGGCGCCACTACGTACGGCATTCCGATCCCGATGCCGCCACTCAGGCAAAGTTAGCCACGAAGAGCACAAAGAGATAGCCACAAAAAGGCACAAAAGCACAAAAACAGCAGATATCGTTTTGTGCTTTTTGTGCCTTTTTGTGGCTAATCATTTTTCCTTCGAATAAACTGTGTCGTTTATGAGTGACTTAGAAGACGCGAAGAAGAAAGCAGCTACTACTTACAACGCTGCCTCTGATTACTACGATCATCCTGCTAACACTTTTTGGGGACGATACGGGCGACGAACTGTCGAGCGCCTGGGACTCGCGACCGGAGAACGCGTGCTGGATGTCTGCTGCGGAAGCGGCGCTTCGGCAATTCCGGCTGCAGAAATTCTTGGAGCAGATGGTTCAGTTGTTGGTGTCGATCTGGCGGAGAACTTACTCGAACTTGCACGTGCCAAGGCGAAACAACGCGGCCTCACGAACATTCAATTTCAATCCGGCGATTTGATGCACCTGCCTTTTGAAGATGAAAGCTTCGACACTGCGGTGTGTGTGTTCGGAATATTTTTTGTTCCTGACATGGAAGGTGCGTTACGTGAGCTCAAACGTGTCGTGCGCAACGGAGGCCGAGTGGCAATCACGACCTGGGGACCGAGATTTTTCGAACCGGCAACCACTTTTTTCTGGAACTCAATTCGTGATGTGAACCCGGATCTCTACAAGGGCTTTAATCCATGGGATCGTATTTCGGAAGTTGATGCCGTCCTCCGACTGCTCGCCGCCGCGGGTCTCGGTGATATGGAAGCGGTTGCTGAATCTGACTCGCAAACGGTTAACGCACCGGAAGACTGGTGGGCCATGATCATGGGTTCGGGCTATCGCGGAACGGTTGAGCAACTCTCGCCTGAAGATCGCGATCGTGTACGCCGCGCGAACCTCGATTTCATTCAGCGCACGTCGCTCCGAGAACTCGAAGCCAACGTGATCTACGCAACCGCCCGGCGCTGGACCAAATAAGTTCTATACGTCCTATTTCCTGATCGCAACCTTTTCTAATTACTTGCGCATCCGACACCCGGCTATTCCCTGTCCCTCTCCCGCTTGCAAAAGCACCAGAGTCTTGTTAAACCTCGTCAACGGAATGCCCTCTTTATAGGAGAAGTATCATGAAGAAAACATTTCACCTTCTGCTCTCCACATTACTGCTGGTTTCAATGTCAACGCCGCTACTCGCCGACACGATTCGTCTTAAAGACGGAAGTGTTATTCGCGGTCAGGTGATCGGTTTTAAGGACCAGCAATTCACTATTCTGATCGGCGGCAGCGCGAGAGGCAGACGCGGGCAAACCACCGTTTATGTTGAGGATGTTGAATCGATCGAGTTTGATGCAAACTCCGGTGCAGCAAGCGCCACCGATGATGGCAGCGCGCGGAATAACGCTCCTCCAGTGCGGCCTTCGTATCCGAATACCAAGCCCGATAACACCACTGTAGATCGTTCTGCCGACACAGTACCGGTGACGTCGTCAACTCCGACTTTCTTTACGATCAAAGTCGGAGTCAAGGCTGATAACTCAAACAACGGCTGGACAAATAGTGGCCTCGTCGTACGTAAAGGACAGCGGTTGCGGATCAGCGCCTCGGGACGCGTTTCACTCGGCAAAGGACGCTTTGCGACTCCGGGCGGCTTGACGAGTATTCAGGACGCGGACAAGTTGATGCGCACCGAGGCAACCGGAGCCCTGATCGCCGTCATTGGCGACGACAACGACGACTTCATCCTCATCGGCCCGCGCCGGGAGTTTGTCGCGCAACGCGATGGAGTGCTGTTTCTGGGTGTAAACGAGGGCGATTTGACGGATAATACCGGGAGTTACGATATCGTAATCGAGGCAGAGGCCAGCGGCCGTTAGTTGGTAAACTCAGGTCAAAGCCCGCGCATCAGACCACTTACGTGGTATTTCCGATTGCCGATTTCCAATTGCCGATTGCCGATTAATGAGCCGAAGTAGGTTTTCGTCCGCAAATCGGCAATTAGCAATCGGCAATTGGCAATAAGTGCCCTTCCTCGCTTATGTCCGTGGGAGTCGAAACTATGAGATTTAGACGTTCATATCCGTTTTTTGCTGTTGCGCTCTCGTTATTGCTGCTCGGCGCAAGTGTTAACCCCGGGTGGTCGCAGTCCAGACGCCAACCGCCCCAATCCAACGAAAAGAAGAACAAACGACCCGGCGAGACAAAACCTGGCGATCCGAGTCAGGAGCCCCTTCCCAAGGACCTGGAACCAGCCAAACCTCAGGACATTGAAAAGGTCACGATCTCGACTCAGATCGTCAACGTCGATGCCGTTGTTTATCACAAGAAGAGCGGCCAGATCGTGACGGATTTAAAGAAAATAAACTTCGCCCTCTTCGCCGATGGCGTTGAGCAGACGATTACAAACTTCTCCACACCGGAAGCGCCGATCACAGTCGCAATGGTGGTTGAATACAGCAAGTGGTCAGAGATATTTGGACTCTACGGAAACAGGGGTTACGAGCCTGGCACCTACGAAGTGATTCGACCCACGGCGATGTTTCTCTCACAATTCATCAAGCCACCCGACGATTATGTTTCAGTGGTCGCGTTTGATATTCGTCCAACTCCTTTAACTGACTTCACGAACGATCCGACCCGACTCAATCAAGTGATTTCTCTGCTGCTGAGGAATACGCCGGCGTTTCGCGAGACGAACTTGTTTGACGCGTTGAAGTTTGTGCTTGTTGGTGGTCGAGGCGACTCGGTCGTGTTGGAAGATTCGAAGTCTGAGAAATCAGATTACTCGGGTCTTGCTTCTGTTCAGGGACGCCGTCGTGCAGTGATTCTCGTCGCCTCGGGTATCGATACGTTCAGCAAGATCAACTACGGCGACGCACGCAAGGTGCTTCAGAATTCGGGCGTTCCTGTTTACATCATCGGCACCGCAAACCTGTTCAAGAAGATTTACGGCGACCAGCTGCCGGCAACAGACGCGATTACCGGAATGCCGGGCAGAATGACGTGGCTCCAGGCTGACAACACGCTACAGACTTTTGCTAAGGAAACAGGTGGCGCGTATTTCCCGGTGACATTTGAGGGTGAGTTGCCGAAAGTACTGACCAGCATCAACGCGCTGCTGCGCAGTCAGTACAGTCTCGCCTTCAATCCAGGCGACGTGCGCGACGGCAAACAGCACAAGCTTCAGGTGAAGGTTGATGTCAACGGCGACGGGACGTATGACGACAAGGAATTCGTGGTCCAGGCGCGACAGTACTACAACTCACCAAAACCCGACGGCAAGAAATAAAGGTTTAGCCACAGATTTACACAGATAAACGCGGATCAGAAAAGAACATGAAATGGTTTTCTGATCCGCGTTTATCTGTGTAAATCTGTGGCTAAATACTACCGTAGATCCGCAACCGAAACTCATCATTAAACGAAACGATCTCAGCCTTTCGATTCGAGTATCGCTTCGCCTCACGCAGCAGCGCCGGTAATCCCTGCAGGCTGAGTTTTAGACCATACGCAGGGTTCGTCAACACCGACTGCAAACGCGGATTCAAACGCTCCGGCATTCCGTACCGTATCGCCTTTTGCGCCACCGGCGAGAATCCAACACTGCGGCGTGAATTCACAAACTCAAGCGAGTGATCAAATACGTTCAGCCGGCTCGGCAGATCTCGCAAAGCCAGATCTCTGTGTGCAAGCATGTTTGTAATCGCTTCCGCTACCACGCCACGGTGATAACTCGAACGTGCTTGCACCGGTGAGTCTTCTAAAAAACCCTTCGGCCTTACTTCCGAGAGATCGCAGTAACGGCGCAGAAAACTCATGAGCCCTTCGTAAAGCGTGAGCAAGTTACCTGATAACTTGACGCGTTCGATGATCGGCGACTGCAACGAGTCGCCGGAAAACCTCGTCGCAGTTACAGCAGCACGCGGTTGCAACTCCGCGATACGTTCATCGCGACCAAACAGAAGCAATCCCACTACTGTCGGAACAATCTCGTGCCCGTCATTTGTGGCCAGCAACAGATCTCGCTCGAGCACTTCTGCTGTCGGATAACCAACGACTGTCGCTTCCTCAAACGCTCCGCCTTCAAACTCGCGCAAGTAGCTCCACAAGTGGGCCACATCGATGTCGGCAATAGTCGCACCGAGCGCAGGAACGTCTTCGTAACGAAGCGGTCTTGCTTCCTCCAGCAGCGACGAGATCTCTTCGCGCGACGCTTCACGCTTCTCTGCTCCGATGCGTAAATAAAAGCGACCATCGCGTGTTCGATACGGGCGTCGCTTGCTCTCGACATCAAGTGCGACGATGCGCCGGCCGTTGTCGAGCGCGATGCGATCGATGAATGGGACCAGCGGTGGTTGAACCTCTTCACGACAGATCCGCACGAGGTCTTCCTGAACTCTTTCCGGATCGTCAACACCTTCAACGCGCAACTGATCGTTTACTCCAAAAACAATCACGCCACCGCCGGTATTTGCGAGCGCGACGATCTCCTGCGCGATCTTTTCCGTGTTTGAGAGTTTTACTTTGAGTTCGAGAAAGGTGTCTTCACCGCCGCGAATGAGTCGCAGTAGTTCAGTCCGGGATGTTTGCGGTGCAGGAGTCGAGAGGATGTATTCCTGAAAGGAACGCTCCGTGGTGGGTTCGTGCCGCTGGTTGCTGCGAAATCTTCTGCGAGCCATTTGTGTATTGACGGGGCTCTAAACCCGCCCGGACGCCGCAAAGCATCACTGGATTCAAAGTGCCGCTAGTGTAACAAAAACCATCCACAGATTACACAGAGACAATCTGTGGAGTCTGTGGATGGCTCTTCATTCATCCGGCGGTTCGCGCACTGCATCCAGTATTTCAATCTCGCGTCTGGCGAGCAGTTTTCCGTGCCAGTTGATCATGACTGAATAGAAGGCCAGAGCAAGGAGTGTGAAGGCGAAAAGCGCGAGGTATTCATTGAACAAACTGCTCGTCGAATAGCCAATCAGCGTTGCCAGCGCCGGCGGGGTCAATAGCAATACGACTAGCGGGATAAGAAAAAGCCCTGCGACACCCGACACATTCAAACGTTTTCCATACTTCATGCGCTTCGGAAAACGAATCGAGAGCCAGTTGCCGACAGTCGAACTGATCGCTGCAAAAATAATGAACGTCAACGACAGAAACAGCAGGTTGCCAGGCGTAGTGTCCCGAAAGAGAATGGTGTTGAGAATCAGCAGTACTGTGGCAAACACCAACGCGATGAATGTGAGAACGAGATTCTTTCCCAAAAGTATTTTGCGTCGATCGATAGGCGAAAGAATGAAGGTACGCATTCCGCCTTCTTCGAAAGCAAACAGGTTCGACGAAAGCCCGGCGAGAATAAGAAACACGTAGATCAATCCACCGACCAGAAGCAGTCCTGAACCGTACGTTAAGAAACCGCTGGAAACTCCGCTCCGCACAGTTCCAAACCTTTGCCGGTTAACCAGTCGAATGACGATGATGATTAACGGCATCAACGCCATCATTCTCACCTGTGCGTTACGCAACGCGTAGCGGAGCTCTTTCTCAAAGATCGCGGAGAGATCTGGTGGCAGAAAAGGTACTTGCCACCCCGCGTAACCTTCCGTGCCGGTAGCGCGCGCTAACGTCTTTTGCTTTTGCCGTCGTTCAAGACCGAGCGCTGCGCGACGTGCGATCCAGTAAGTCGCGATGAGCAATACGATCGCGTAAGCACTGAGCGTTATAAATGCAACGCCATACGGAAGCGGTTCGTTTGCGACGTCAGCCATCAAAAGAAACGCGGCTGCTCCCGGGGGAGTCCAACGCAACGAACGGAAAGATTCAGCATGCTTGAAAAGAATCGGCGCAACCTGACTCACCGCAGCAGTTCCGAGACCGGCCACGGCGCCAATCAGTGCAATGATGGTTTCGCCGCGTGAACGTTTGCGACGAAGAACTGAACCGATAATCGTCGAGAGCCATTTCGACAACGCGACCCCAAAGAGCACTGCAGGGACCGCAGCGATCAGCGAAGTCGAAAGATTACCTGAGCCCAGTCCTGAACCGATGCACAACGCCAACACTGCCGGGACCAGGAAGACGGAGTGGAGCGTCGTAAATTCACTGATGAAATCCACCGCGAAGAGTTTGCGGAGCGTGATCGGGTACATCAGCAGTTTACCGGCGTCAAACTGCTTGCTGCCACCGAGACTCAATGGGACGGTGGCCCACATCAAATAGATGATTCCGAAAATGGAAAAGAAGATAAACTCGGTTGAAGCACCGGCTGGAAGTTCGTGCGCGGCCGAACGTTGTAACGCGCTGCCAAGGCCCTCGGGTTGAGCGAGCCAGTACGAAACAAATCCCAGAATCAACGCAAACACGAGCGCGAACGTAAAAGCCAAAAGCATTCCCAGAATCGACGCGATTTTGTTTACGACTGCTTTCGACGAGCGAAGCGAGTTGCGCAACAGTCGCCACTTGAGCCAGATTAAGGTGAGAAGTTGAGACATTTTGTTTTGTACTTTGTTCTTTGTACTTGGTACTTTGAGATTCACTAAGTACTAAGCACCAAGCTCAACAATGATCCAAAACGCTTACGTCGGACTCGGTTCCAATCTCGGTGATCGCGCCGCGTATCTGGTGCTCGCCGTTCGCGGAATGCTCGACGCTGGTTTGGATGTTATTCGACTCTCGAGCATTTATGAAACTGAAGCGGTCGATCACCAAGACCAGCCACCGTTTTTGAACATGGTTGCGGAGTTGCGCGGGTCGACGCTGCCCACGCCGGATCAGGTGATGGCGAGGCTGTTGCGGATTGAGTATGCGTTAGGTCGCACGCGAGAGGTTCCCAAAGGACCGCGCACGATTGATCTCGACCTACTTTTCTTCAAAGATTATCAGTCAGACACGGAATTTTTGACTCTTCCTCATCCGCGCCTGCCGGCTCGTCGTTTCGTTCTTGTTCCGCTTGCAGAGCTGGCTCCCACTCTGATTCATCCAGTGCTCGGCAAATCGCTCACCGAGCTGTTGTCCCAGACTAAAGACCGATCAAGGGTGGTACGCTGGATACCGAAGCCAACTACAGATCGGGCAGATTGATCTGTGTAATCTGTGGAGACTATAATGCCCCCACTTGTTAGCACGCCCACAAAATTTCCAAACTCCTCGTTTCACTGGCAATCCAATTGTCCACACATCGTGGTGTAAAGAGAGCTGAAACATGCCATATCTCAAACCGGAAAGGCCCGAAAAGGTCAGTGCACCGTCTTTGCGATTAAGCAAACAACGCGGCGAACGCCTCGTATGCCTGACAGCGTACGATTACCCGACTGCGCGCATCGTTGACGAAGCAGGCATCGATATCATCCTTGTCGGCGACAGCCTCGGGAATGTCGTGCTGGGATACGGCAATACTGTTCCCGTCACCCTCGACGAAATACTGATTCACTTGAAAGCTGTGCGACGCGCCGTACAACGCGCTTTGCTGGTCGCCGACATGCCGTATGGAACTTTTCATACCGGCGACGACGACGCGGTGCGAAATGCGTTACGTCTCGTAAAAGAAGGTGGCGCGGAGGCGATCAAGCTCGAGGGCGGTCACAAGCGTGTGCATCTCGTGAAGCGTTTAGTGGACGAGGAGATTAGCGTGATGGGCCATATCGGCCTGACCCCGCAGTCGATTAACCAGCTCGGCGCTTATCGCGTGCAAGGCAAGACTGTCAAAACGGCGCAGCAACTGATCGACGATGCGAAGGCAATGGAAGACGCGGGAGCGTTCGCCGTCGTTCTCGAAGTCGTACCGCGCGAGATAGCGCAGATGATCACCGAAAGCATCAGCATTCCGACGATCGGAATCGGCGCCGGTGTACATTGCGATATTCAAGTATTGGTCCTGCACGACATGCTTGG
>DASTVU010000032.1:0-5491 GCA_035758935.1 Pyrinomonadaceae bacterium
AACCTTCCACCAATCAGCACACCCAGCGCATCGACAATAATCGACTTCCCGGACCCAGTCTCCCCCGTCAACAGATTGAGCCCCGTCTCAAACTCAACCTGCATATCATCGATTAGAGCTATGTTGGAGATGTTCAGGAACTGAAGCATCGGTATCCACAGATTTTCGCAGATTACACAGATTATGCAATCCGTGTAACCTGCGAAATCCGTGAGGGGGGCGTCCTCAGAAGGTATACCGCAGCGCGAACTGCATTACGCGGCCGGCTTTGGTTTCATTCAGAGGGGTTTGGGTTGAGGTGAATCTGCCAAATTCCTGACTCGGGTCGCCCCCGAGGTAGGGATCACTGCCCAGACTCAGGTCGGCGATGGTTAGACCATCAAAACGCTGAGTGTTGGTAACGTTGAAGACCTCCCAACGGAACTGTAGCGAGTGCCCCTCCCAGGGCATCTTGAACGACTTGTAAAGTCCCATGTCCAGAGCAATGTAGCCCGGAGCACGGAGAACATTTCTGTCGCCCACTTCACCCGGTCGAGCCGATCGGAAACTGCGATAAGCAGCAAGCCGGTCGGTGAAGATGTTTGGCCTTCCTTCAAATCCATTCGCCGTTGGACTCGATTGAATGGGCTGAACTCGTGTGCCATTAGATTGCACGTTCCAGTTCGTGGCCCAAACACAGCAGTCAAACGGAGTCTGGACCGAGAGTCCACTATTCCAACGGAAGATTCCCGTCGTGGTCCAACCACCCAGCACTTTGTCCACCAGATTGCTGGAGTTAGTCAGGAAACGCTTGCCACGACCCAACGGAAGTCCGACCACCCAATTCGCATTGATGATGTGACGCGCATCGAAGTCCGAGCTGGAGTAGTTTTGATCCGGATCCAGCGCGTTAACGATGAACGCTGTGCCATAGCTGGTGGAGTTCTGCAGGCCGGAAACACTATCGAGCGAATGGCCAAAGGTGTAGTTGAAGTCAAACGTCACGTCTTCACGCAGTCGCTGACGCAGGCTGAGTTGCAACGAGTTGTAGTTCGATCTCGCGAGAGTCCCGAACGCTGAAAGCGCTCCAAACTGCGGTTGATAGAACATGTTGTTGAACTTCGCTGGACCACCGCCCTCCGGACAGGTCGTGCAGTTAGGACTGTCGTCCCAGAGCAACTGCAGGAACGTCCAATCCGAAACGGCGCCGCCATTAAACGGAGCATCTTCGGGTGCGATGAACGCGTAAGCGGCCTGCGTGTTGGTCAGGGCCGGATCACCCCACCAATCAGTCATGTGCGGAAAGAGGTTGTTGAAGAATGCGATATCGGGAACCTCGGTCGGCAGCCGGCCTTGATTCCGGAAGTCTACCAGCATGTTCATTGCCTGATAGAACGTCATGCCCGACTGCGGATCCCTGATGTTGTTGAGTTGCATGATGTCGCGGCCCGCGAGCAGCTTGCGCGCGAAACGTCCGACATAACTCGCTTCAAACGACAATCCTTTACCGATTTCGCGGCCATAGGAAAAGTTGAAGCTGTAGTTGTACGGCGTGGTTATCCCCTGGTCCAACGATGTCTCAATTCGTTGCTCCTCGTCTGCCGGTACCGTTAACGGGAAAGCCAACGACGCCGGGATTGGGCCAGTCGCACTTGGGAAATCGAGCGCGCGAACGTTCGGATTGAAGCCACCAAATTGCGGACCGAGCGCGCCTTCAACCACATCGTATGTGTTTGCGTTGATGTTGCGGGCGGAAGTGAAGCCCGCGAGATTGTTAAGATCGAAGTTGATGGCAAGTGCGCTGCCAATACGATCGTACGTCATGCGAAAACCGCCGCGCACGACGCTCTTGCCGTTGCGTCCGAAGATCCTGCCAAAGGTGTTGTCACCAAAGTCAGGTGACCATGCGACCGCAATTGACGGCGCCCAGTTGTTCCAATCCTGTTTGTAATAACCCGCTGCATTGTTGGCCTTGCCGCCGAGAATGAACGAGATTGGATCGGTGAAGGGAACACCGGCATTTGAACTCGCGACTCGCTGGTTGAAGTACTCGGTCAAGTTCACGTTGGGCACAACCTGGATGCCGTTTCGTTCATAGACCGGTGTTGAAGTGGACCAGCGGATGCCGTAGTTCAAAGTGAAATTCGGACGCATGCGCCACGAATCCTGGAAGTAGCCTTCGTATTCCTCAGTGGCGAATGAACGATCTGTGGGAGTGCCCACAGATTGCAGTTGCCCGCTTGCGTCGTAAACGAGGTTGGCGTTGTA
The DNA here is from genome assembly GCA_035758935.1 of Pyrinomonadaceae bacterium. Classification (GTDB taxonomy): domain Bacteria; phylum Acidobacteriota; class Blastocatellia; order Pyrinomonadales; family Pyrinomonadaceae; genus PSRF01. The sequence continues at coordinate 2,248 of DASTVU010000032.1, forward strand.
TTGCGAGTAACGGCCAATCACTGACGCGAGGGCGTCGCGAAGATCAGTTTGACTCTCGAAGTCGTCAAACGGATCGGTAAGCACTTCGCCCGATGCGTTGTAGAACGACGGATTGATAATCGCCTGGTCGAATGATGCGCCGAGCGAATTGCGGTTGTTGCGGATCAGTCGCACGTTGGCGCCGAATCCAAACGTGTGATTCCCGCGCACCCAGGAAACGTCGTCCACAAAATTATGAACCGGCGTGGTGCGACGCAGCGTGCGCTGGAAAGACGCGGGCGAAAAGATGAAACGGAAGTTAACGCGGTTCTCCTCCGAATCACCGTTTTGCGTGAATGCGGAACGAGTGAAGCCGTAGTTGAAACGGTTGACGATCGCGTTATTCACCGTCCAAATGTGACCCATCGCCAGTCCTTTCGGATGGTTCCAGGTGTTGAGCGGCGGAGTGTCGGGAAAACACTGAATGTTGTCGCCAGCGGTGCTGCAGTCTGAAGAAAAGTACACCGCACGCGTGACGATGTCGTTCTGATAATTGCCACGAACGAATAACGTCTGGCTGTTCGTGAGATTGAAGTCGAGCCGAGCGATGTACGTGTTCAACTCTGTCGGCGTGCGCGCATTGAAGCGGAAGCCGCCCGTGTTTAGTCCATCGCCAACCGTCGTATCATTGGCGGGGTAACGTTGCGCCGCCGCGGCCAGAGTCTGGAGCGCGAGCGGATTTATGCCGGGACCGGAATCATTGTTGAACGATTGATACGCAGCCTGGATCTCGGCGGACGTGAGACAGTTCACGCCGCTCGGAGTGCCTGCCGGACAACCGGGATCGCTGTCGCCACTGTGAGTGCGATAGCGAACGAGGCCCTGTCCCAATGTCGGAAGTGGAACTTCGCGGACGACCGAAGTCGCAGTCGCTTCACGAAAGCCTTCGTAGTTGAAGAAGAAGAAAGCGCGATCTTTTTTGATTGGACCACCGACCGAACCGCCGAAGATGTTTCTCAACAACTGCGGACGTTCGACGCCGGCGGCGTTATTGAAGAAGTCGTTTGCAGTCGTAACGGTGTTGCGGTGCGTTTCAAACAGCGAGCCATGCCATTGATTCGATCCGGAGCGCGTCACGAGTGAAACCTGCGCGCCGGATGAACGGCCCTGTTCGGCATTTGGATTTGTTGTCGTCACGCGAAACTCCTGCAACGAGTCGCGCGTCACTCTCAACACGCTCGCGAATGCCTCGTCAGTAATCACGTCGAGACCGTCTTGCTGCTCATTCACGTCGACGCCGTCAAGCGTGATGTTTGACTGATCAGCACGGCCGCCATTCACGAAGCCGGAACGACTGACACCGGGTTGCAGCGACAGCAGACCAACGACGTTATTGGCGTTCAGTGGCAATTCAACGATGCGCTTGCGTTCGAATGAATTACCAATGGTCGCGTCGCTCGTGTTGATTGCAGCGTCTGCCGTTGACGTGACGTCGACTGTTTCAGAGACAGCGCCGATTTCCAGTTGCACGTCTCTGACTGTCGGTGTGTCGACAAGTGCGACGAGACCTGAAGCGGATGCTGTCTTGAAACCTGGAGCGGACACCTCGAGCCGGTATGTGCCCGGCGGGATCGCGTTGAAGACGTAAGCGCCGTCCTGGTTTGTTTGTTGTGTACGCGTAAAGTTGCGTGCGGGATCTGTGAGCGTGACGGTTGCGCCACTCACGAGATTGCTCTGGGGATCTTTCACTGTGCCGCGAACAGTAGTGCCGCCTGCCTGAGCAAAACTGGTCACAGCGAACAGCGTTATCACTAGCAACGAAGCTAGAGAAAAACTTCCAATTCTAAGTTTGCTCATATACAAATCTCCCTGATTCCTTACTCTGGGTCGGGCTTTTAGTTGTTGAGTTTTCTCAACGGATTGTTGGATCGATCGTTAGCTTTTCGTAACGCTGATCGACAATTATTTGGGGAGAGACTGTCGCGTTGTGACGATGCAGATATTGTTCCAATCGCAAGTGAAGAGTTTGAGTTAAGAAAAAATCGAGTGATCGGTGATCGACAATGAATCGTATCCAGAGATCGAGTCCAAAAACTCAATACTGTTGCTGATTTTGAACTGCGAAGTATTGGAGCGTTTTACAACGAGTTGGATCATCCCCAGATTGGAATTTGGAGATCGATAACAGTAATCTTGTATCGACATGGCTATTAACCCGATAGATATCCTGCTCGTGATCGTGATCTTGTTGAGCGTGCTCAACGGGTATCGACGCGGCTTCGTTCACGGTGTGCTCGATCTTGCAGGCTGGGTGCTGAGCTTGCTGGCGGGATTGCGTTATCACCAGCCTGTCGCACAGTGGCTTGGACCGCGGATTGATCTGTGGTCTGAAGTTTGGGACCAGCCGGTCGCCTTCATTCTGGTCGCGTTGATCGTGGGAACCGGCGTTCAGATCATCGGCTACCTGCTACTACGCCGCCTACCGGAAGACATTCACGAACGGCACCTCAATCAAGTCTTTGGCGTCATCCCGGGGTTTGTAAATGGAATGATTATCGCCGCGATCCTCTCGGCGCTGCTCCTCGCAATCCCTTTGAGCGAAGGTTTGAGTGAGCGCACGCGCAACAGCGCCGTCGTTAATCGCCTGGCGGTTTATGCCGAGCAACTCGAGGGGCAGCTACGGCCAGTGTTTGGTGAAGCGATTTCTCGCACGATGAATCTGTTGACGATTCGTCCTGATTCAGATGAGCGAGTCACGCTTCCATTCAAAGTTGAAAATACAAAACCCCGGCCCGATCTCGAAAAACAGATGTTGGACCTCGTCAATCAGGAGCGACAGGCGGCGGGTTTGCCTGCGCTGCAAGCTGATCCAGAGTTAACGGAAGTTGCGCGAAAGCATTCAGCGGACATGTTTGCACGCGGCTACTTCGCGCACGACACTCCCGATGGACTCTCGCCATTCGATCGCATGAAGCAAGCGAACGTGCGCTACATCACAGCAGGCGAGAATCTCGCGCTCGCACCAACCCTTCAAATCGCACACACGGGCCTCATGAACTCCCCCGGTCATCGCGCAAATATTCTGCGTCGCGAGTTCGGACGTGTTGGGATTGGTGTGATGGATGGTGGGATGCGTGGATTGATGGTGAGTCAGGAATTCAGAAATTAACTAGCCACAGATTTTCACGGATAAACGCGGATAAAGAATAAATGCTTATCCGCGTTCATCCGCGTTCATCTGTGGCTAATATTCTTACTCGCGCTT
>DASTVU010000033.1:0-7199 GCA_035758935.1 Pyrinomonadaceae bacterium
TTTGAGCGCGAACCTGCCGAAGAACGGGCCGGTTTGGGCCATCGCGGAAGATCACGTCAATCCGAATCTGCTTTTTACGGGTACTGAGTATGGTTTGTTCTTCTCGGTCGATGGCGGCCAGAAGTGGGTTCAACTCAAAGGGGGCTTGCCAACAATCCAGGTGCGCGATCTGAATATCCAGAAACGCGAGAACGATCTGGTGGTCGCCACCTTTGGTCGCGGCATCTACATCCTCGATAACTACGCGCCGCTGCGACTGATTAAACCCGAAATGCTGCGTCAGGACGCAGCCGTGTTCCCGGTGAAGGACGCACTGATGTACATCCAGTCGCAACCACTCGGAGGCCGCGGCAAGAGTTTCCAGGGCGAGCGTTACTACACTGCTGACAATCCTCCATTCGGTGCAACTGTCACGTGGTATCTGAAGGAAGCACTCAAGACGAAGAAGGAGAAGCGTCAGGAAGCCGAGCGTGATGCTGACAGAAAGGGTGCGCCGGTAGGTTGGCCCACTCGCGCTGATCTACGCGCTGAGGAGGAAGAAGAAGCGCCCGCAATCATCGTTACCATCACCGACTCTTCGGATAACGTCGTGAGACGACTGACTGGACCAGTGAGTGGAGGAATTCAACGAATCACCTGGGATCTGCGTTACCCCGCAGCAAATTTGTCAGCACCGCCACCACCCGACGCAGATCCGGATTTCGAACCACCGTCAGGTCCACTTGTTATGCCCGGCACGTACAAAGCCGTCGTTGCGAAGAGAGTTGATGGCGTGTTTACACAGCTTGGTCCACCACAGCAGTTTCAGATAACGGTGGAAGGCCAGGAGAACATGTCGAGTGCAGATCATACGGCCCTCGTCGAGTTCCAGACGAAAGCCATGCGCCTTCAGCGTGCAGCGAGTGGTGCCACAGCAGCAGCTAATCAATTGAGGCCACGTCTCGCCGCGATCAAACGGGCCATTGCGGAAACACCTTCACTGCCACAAAAATTACAGGAAGACGCTACCGCACTGGACCGGCGGACGAGTGAAATCCTGCGTGCCTTGAGTGGTGATAGTGCCGCACGGCAACGAAACATAAACACACCGCCGTCGATCAACGATCGCATCGGTTACGTTGTGGGCGCACAGCGGATGTCGATCTCGCGTCCCACTCAAACACAAATCGCTCAGTACAACGCCGCTGCGCAGGACTTCGAAACCACGCTCTCGCAGTTGCGTCAATTGATCGAAGTCGATCTGTCGAGACTGGAGAAACAATTAGAAGCCGCCGGCGCCCCCTGGACACCAGGAAGAGTCCCGGAATGGAAAAATCAGTAACCATCCGTGTCATCCGTGGCTAAATAGGAGATAAGAATGAAGCCCCTCGGTATCCTCTTGTTGGTGCTCATATCCTTCGCGCCGATCCACGCCCAGAAACCGCAAACACTCACCGAGAAGGTCGCGGGCATGGAAAAGTTTCCCGGTTTCTTCCCGTTTTACTGGGACGCGAAAGCGGGAAAGATCTGGCTCGAGATCGACAAGTGGAACACCGAGTTTCTCTACGTTGAATCTCTGCCTGCCGGAATTGGATCGAACGACATCGGCCTGGATCGCGGCCAACTCGGCAACAGGGACATCGTTCGCTTCGATCGCGTTGGACCACGCGTCTTGCTAGTGGCGCCCAATTATCGTTTCCGCGCCACCACCAACAATCCCGACGAGCGTCTGGCCGTGAAAGATGCATTTGCGGAATCGACGCTGTGGGGATTCGAAGTTGCCGCGGAAGAGGGCAGTCGTGTCCTCGTCGATGCGACCAACTTCTTTCTGCGCGACGTTCACCAGGTAACTAACACTCTGCAACGCGGACAGCAGGGCACCTATCGACTCGATGCGACTCGCAGCGCTTTTTATCTTCCGAACACAAAAAACTTTCCGCAAAACACAGAAGTTGAAACCACTCTGACCTTCACGGGCGAGCCCACCGGCCAGTTTGTGAGACAAGTTGTGCCGGTGCCAGAAGCGATCACCGTTCGTGAACGTCATTCGTTCGTGCAACTGCCGCCGGCCGGCTTTAAGCCGCGTGTCTTCGATCCGCGTGCAAGTTATTTCGGAATCGACTACATGGACTTCGCCACGCCGATCGAAGAGCCGATCACGAAGCGCTTCATCGCGCGACATCGTTTGCAGAAGAAAGATCCGAGCGCAAGTGTTAGTGAAGCCGTAGAGCCGATCGTTTATTACGTCGATCGAGGCGCGCCCGAGCCGGTGCGTTCTGCTTTGCTTGAAGGTGCGCGTTGGTGGAACCAGGCTTTCGAGGCGATTGGTTACAAGGACGCATTTCGCGTTGAGGTTATGCCCGCTGATGTGGATCCGATGGACGTGCGTTACAACGTAATTCAGTGGGTGCATCGCTCGACTCGCGGTTGGTCCTACGGAAGCTCGCTTCTCGATCCACGCACCGGCGAGATTATTCAGGGACGCGTTTCACTCGGCTCACTTCGCGATCGCCAGGACTTCCTGATCGCGGAAGGTTTGATGGCTCCGTACGATAAAACAAACACCGCTTCACCAAAACTACTCGAGATGGTCCTCGCGCGTTTACGGCAACTCTCTGCGCACGAGGTGGGCCACACGTTGGGTTTGCAACACAACTACGCTGCAAGTCCCGTGGGCCGAGCGTCGGTGATGGACTATCCGGCGCCGCGCGCAAAGCTTGGCGCTGATGGAGCGCCTGATCTGTCTGACGCGTACGCGAAGGGAATCGGCGAGTGGGACAAAGTCGCGATCGCTTACGGTTATCAGGATTTCGCTCCGGGAACTAACGAGACCTCAGCACTCGATCGCACGTTGAGCGATGCTTTCAAGCGTGGCCTGATGTACTTAACAGATCAGGACGCCCGGCCACCGGGCAGCGCAAGCTCTGTGGCCCATCTTTGGGACAACGGTTCCAATGCGATCGATGAGCTCGGCAACGCGATGAAGGTACGTGCTGCAGCATTGCGACGCTTTGGCGAAAACAACATTCGCGAAGGCGCGCCGATGGCGACCATCGAAGATGTTCTCGTTCCGATTTACATGTATCACCGTTACCAGGTCGAAGCGGCTGCGAAAGTAATTGGTGGACAAGACTATACGTTTAGCCTCAAAGGCAAGGGCGATCGGAATCCACAAATCGTCTCGCCGGAAGAACAGCGTCGTGCGCTCGCGGTTGTGCTCGAGACGATCAAACCCGAAGCGCTCGCAGTGCCTGAGTCGTTGCTGCGTTTAATTCCACCGCGTCCCGCGGGGTTCCAGCGCACGCGTGAAGACTTCCGTATTCGTACGCAGCCCGTATTCGATGCTCTCGCACCGGCAGAAGCGATTGCGGATCATGTCAGCGGTTTCCTGCTGAACCCTGAGCGTGCTGCACGCCTGGTTCTGTTTCATGCCCTCGACCAACGCAATCCCGGTCTTGCGGAAGTGATCGACAAGATCTTTGCCGCAACCTGGAAAGCGCCCGCTGGAACGGGTTATCCCGGCGAGATCCAACATACTGTCAACATAGTCGTGCTCTCAGATCTGATGGCACTCGCATCGTCTGAACGCGCGACAAACCAGGTCCGTGCGATCGCGTCGTTGAAACTGGAACAGTTGAAGACTTGGCTCACGGCGCAAAATCGTTTGCGAACAGACGAGAACCGCCGTGCTTTTCTGTATTACTCAGTCGAGCAAATCAAGCGTTTCCAGGACGATCCAAAGAAGATGAACCTCACACCCGCCCAGCAACCGCCCGACGGCCAGCCGATCGGAATGGATTGGTGGTCGCGCGCGGATGACGACTGCAGCTATAGATGGACAGATCGAAACTGATTTCGGCACGAATCCGTATTACAATCCGTTTTACCCGTGGTTACTTATGCCGGAAGCTGAAGAGTACGTAGGCGAGGTGCTTGACGAGAAGTACCGCCTTGAACACCTGCTCGGAAAAGGCGGGATGGGCGCGGTGTACCTCGCAACTCACCTCGGCACAGAACGCTATGTTGCGCTGAAACTGATTTCACCTCAGTTCATGCGTAACAAAGAGTTCGTCGAGCGCTTCAAGCGCGAAGCGCGCGCGGCCGGTCGTTTGCGCCATCCGAATGTAGTTGATGTAACTGACTTTGGTTTCGCGCGTGTGAAAACCGGCCAGGTAGCGTACCTCGTGATGGAATATCTCGACGGCTGCACCCTTGGCGATGTTCTCGCCGAGGAAAAGCAGCTACCGCTCGAATGGGTCGCCGATATTCTCGATCAGGTTTGTTCTGCGGTTCACGAAGCGCATCAACAGGGAATCATCCATCGCGATCTGAAGCCCGACAACATCTGGCTTGAACCAAATCGCCTTGGCAGTTATCGAGTTAAGGTACTCGATTTCGGCATCGCAAAGGTCGGTGAGATCAGTGCGCCTTCGCTTGATGAGGATCCGGCAAGCACCATCATTGACGACGTTTCAGCGGCATCGGCAGTGACTGGTAGTCAACTTGAGAGCAACAGCGTGTCGCAATCAATCGGCGACGAGTCCCCAACAAAACAATTCGTAGTGAAGGCGGCGGGCGAAGAAATCAGTACGCTACTTTACGATCCGCCGCTGACCAACCCGCTATTGAGCAAGCCCGGAGGCAATCACACGCCTGACGATGATGGCACGTTGCTGTTTGACCAGCAGCCCACACACGCTAGCGGACGTCACACTGCGCACATAGCAATTTCGCCACAAGGCCCGGCACTAACGCGAGTTGGTGCGATCATGGGCACTCCGCTTTACATGTCGCCTGAACAGTGCGGCGGTGGATACGTCGACACACGTTCAGATATTTATAGTCTTGGCGTAATTGCATATCAGATGCTCGCTGGAGAACCGCCATTTTCCGGAAACACCTCGGCCGTGATGCGTGCCCATCGAGAATACAAGCCGCAAGATCTGCGGGAGCGAGCAGCAAAGATTCCGAAACGCGCGGCAGGCGTAGTGATGTCGGCATTGTCAAAGAACCCTGCGGAACGACCCCAAACCGCCTTTGCTTTTGGGAGTGCTCTGCGAGCACAAAGCGAAGGTGTCGGAGACATCTATCGACGCGCGTTTTCACTCTACAGCGAGTACTTTCCTAAATTTCTCAAGCTGAGTTTGATAGCGCACGTACCGATGATCATCACGAGTATTTTGCTGATAAGTGCGTTCATGTGGTTCAAGTATTCGCCGCCCGTTAGTACCTTGCATAAGGTAGGGGTGTACGGCGCGATCGGCATCCTCAGTCTAATGAAGTTTGTTACGACAACAGTTGCAGTCGGAGTTATTTCGGGCGTGACTGCGGTAATTATCACGCAACTGACTGCGGCGCCTTTGCGACCAGTAAAGTTACGTGAGGCTTTTGCGGTTTTGCATAAACGCTGGCGTCCTTTTCTCAAGACTCTGATCAACGTCACGCTCAGGGTCTTTATCGGTTTTATCCTGCTGGTGATTCCGGGCATGGTCATGTGGATGCGTTATTCGCTTTATGCTCCGGTAGTTCTTATCGAAGGGCTGCAGGGTAAAGCGGCGCTGAAGCGCGCGCGCTCATTAGCCTCGCGTTCGTGGAAAACGATCATCCTGGTAGCGATAATCCAGTTCACAATCCAGATGGCTGTGAGTTCCATAGTGGGATTTGTGGCCGGAAGAGCGAAGGTTCAGAAGAATTCGATTTCAGCTCAGATTTATCAACAGGTTCTGGATCTCGCAAATATCTTCGTCATCCCGCTAATCTCGATTGTGCCTGCGTTGCTTTACGTCAAGATGCGCCAACTCGGTGGCGAATCACTCTCCAGTGTCTGGGCGCAAATTGAAGAGGGCGAGGGAAAACAGAGCGCCTGGCAACAACGTATGCGCACCCGGCTCAGCCTGCACACTCCCACGGGGCAGAAGACCACCGGCAGTTAGACCAGAAAAATAAAAAAATAATTTGACAAAGCTGCCCGCCATCGATTAGCGTTCGCCCTTCTCCCTGAACAACACTGTGCGTCGTTCTGCTCATCCAGATCGCGCCGAATAAAGGAGTCCTCACGCCATGTCATTTGCTCACTCACGCATCACTGTATCTGTCTCAATCATTCTTTGTTATCAACTAATTGTTTTGCTTTGCATACCTTTTCCGGTTGCAAGCGCTTCTTCGTTGCCAGGTAAACGCGCCCAGTCAACACAAACGAACGTGCTGGTCCCTCATCGTGAAGGAGAAATACTGGTACGTTTTCGCGAAGGCGTTCCTGAGAAAGAAAAGGAAACAATCATCGCCACTCAAGGTGGACGAAAGAAGAAGCAACTCAAAGGAGATTCCGGCTTCGAGAAGCTTGAACTGGCTGCCGGACGTGATGCAAAAACAGCAGTGCTGCAACTATTGCTCAATCCTCAGGTGGAATTTGCCGAGACAAATTTCTTGATCGAGAAAGAGGATGTGAATCCAAACGATCCGAAGTTCGAGGAACAGTGGGCACTGCAAAACAGTGGGCAGGGCGGCGGACAGTTTGGTTCTGATATCAGGGCTCGCAGCGCATGGGACAAAACCCAGGGAGCACCGTCAACCGTCATAGCTGTGCTCGATAGCGGTATCGATTTCACGCACCCCGATCTGATGAACAATCAGTGGACCAATCCGCTGCCGAGCGCGGACGGCGATCTGCACGGTTGGGATTTCGTAGCAAATAACGGTGAAATCAAAGACGAGCAAGGACATGGAACCGCCGTGGCGGGAATCATTGCTGCCGAGGGCAGCAACGGACTAGGTATAACGGGTGTGATGTGGCGTGCCGGACTGATGAGCCTGCGAGTTTTGGATAATACCGGCACGGGTGATGTTGCGAATGCTGTTGAGGCAATCGATTATGCGGTTGCTCACGGCGCACAGGTAATCAATCTTTCGTGGGGCACGACAGGCGAGTCGATCGCGTTGAAGGAAGCGATCGAGCGTGCGATCAAACGTCACGTGGTGGTCGTTTGCTCGGCGGGTAACAGCGGCCAGGATCTGGATGGGACGCCTTATTACCCAGCCTCTTTTGGTTTGAAGGATCTGATTGCTGTTGGTGCATCAGACAACCGAGATCAGTTAGCTTCATGGTCCAACTGGGGCAGGCGCAAGGTTACGGTCGCGGCGCCCGGAACTAACATTCTAACCACGCAACGAGGTGGCGGTTACTGGAATGTGACTGGTACTTCGGCGGCGGCGCCGATTGT
>DASTVU010000034.1:0-5829 GCA_035758935.1 Pyrinomonadaceae bacterium
GAGACGAGGCATTGATCGAATACACCGCTCGCTTCGATCGGGTAGAGTTGAAAAAGTCGGAACTGCGAATCAGCAGAGACGATCTTGAGCGTTACGCAGAAGGTGTTGACGAAGCTGTGCAACAGGCACTTCGTGTTGCGATCGCTAATGTCAGGGCATTTCACGAACGGCAGATTGAGCACTCGTGGACGTTCAAAGCAGCTGAAGGTGTTCAGCTAGGCCAGCGTATCACGCCACTGGAAAGCGTCGGGCTGTATGTTCCGGGGGGCACTGCTGCTTATCCGTCGTCAGTGGTGATGAACGTCGTTCCCGCGCAAGTCGCGGGTGTGGAGCGAATCGTTGTGACGACGCCGCCCCGAACTCTTTCCGAGAATCCTGCCGTGGCGGCGGCGCTTCGTGAGCTTGATGTCACCGAAGTTTACGCGGTTGGCGGTGCGCAGGCGATAGCAGCGCTCGCGTTTGGCACCGAGACCGTGCCACGCGTTGATAAGATCACAGGCCCAGGGAACAAGTATGTTGCGGCAGCGAAGAAGTTGGTGTTTGGAGTCGTCGGCATTGATGCGATTGCCGGGCCAACTGAGGTTGTGATCATCGCTGATGAGACGGCGCGGGCGGAGTTCGTTGCGGCAGATCTACTGGCACAGGCAGAGCATGGTGAAGACGCGTCCGCGATTCTGATTACTGATAGTGAGCGACTGGCGCAGAGTGTCGCGCGCGAGGTGGAGTTGCAGGCGGAATCGCTGCCGCGCCGCGAAATAGTCATGGCATCGTTGAATGAATACGGTGCGATTGTCGTCGTGGAGAAGTTGACTGAGGCCGCGGCACTCGTGAATAAACTGGCGCCCGAGCATGTCGAAATCGTGACGAGTGACGACGAGGCTGTGGCGCAGAACATTCGACACGCCGGAGCGATTTTCTTCGGAGGTTACACGCCTGAGGCCGTCGGTGATTACCTGGCTGGTCCAAACCACGTGTTGCCGACGGGACGAACGGCGCGGTTTTCATCGGCGCTTGGTGTTTATGATTTCGTGAAGCGGACCAGTATGTTGCGATATTCGGGTGAGGCATTTAGAGAGGTTGCGGCGAGCGTAGGCGTGCTTGCCGAAAGTGAAGGGCTTGCAGGCCATGCCCGATCTGCTTTGATTCGAAAAGAAAGAGAGCGTAATTCATGAACGACGTTCTCAACTCCATTAAACCGGCCGTTAGAGCGGTGCGTGGATACACACTTGCTCCGCATCGAGCGTCGCTGAAGGTCAATCAAAACGAGAACCCATGGGATGCGCCGGCTCGCATAAAGGAAGAAGTTCTCCGCCGGTTTACTGAGCGCAAATGGTCACGCTACCCGGAGTTTGTCCCAGCGAGGCTAAATGAACGGCTCGCCGCTTTCGCCGATTGGAGACCCGACGGCCTCATCGCTGGCAACGGCTCCAATGAACTCATCCAAGCCTCCTTAATGGTGACGATCGAACCCGGAAAGCGCGTGTTGATCTCTGAACCAACCTTTTTACTCTACGAGCAAATTGCAACGGTGCTCGGCGGTGAAGTTGAAAGTATTCCGCTAACCCCCGGCCTGCAATATGACAGTGAAGCACTACTGAAAGCAGTTGAAGACGGGCAGCCTGACGTCACCATCATCTGTTCACCAAACAATCCTACTGGTTGTGTGATCGAAGACGATGCTCTAAAAGCATTGTTAAGAGCCACGCAAGGACTGGTAATAGTCGATGAGGCGTATCATGAATTCTCCGAACATTCGGTTGTGCCGCTGTTGCACGAACATGAAAACCTGATCGTGTTGCGCACGTTCTCGAAGGCGATGGCTTTTGCCGCTCTGCGTTTGGGCTACTTGCTAGCCTCACCAGAACTGGTGAACGAAATACACAAAGCGGTGTTGCCTTACAGCGTAAATCTGTTTGCACAAATCGCCGCCGAGGTTGCGATGGAACAGTATGACACCGAGCTGCGGCCGTTAGTAAAACAGATCATCGCCGAACGTGAGCGATTATTCGCTGAGTTATCAAAAGTTGAAGGCTTGACTCCCGTGTCTTCGAAAGGGAACTTCATGGTGGTGAAGTCTGCAATAGATCCACGACGCATTTTTACCGAACTGTTGGAGCGTGACATTCTCGTGCGTGACGTCAGCGGTTATCCGATGTTGAGAGATTATTTTCGGTTTAGCTTCGGAAAGCCCGAAGAAAACGTCCAAATATTGAATGCAATCCGTGAAATCTGTGGCTAAGGCAACGACCATGCAATCACGAATCGCAACTGTCCAACGCAAAACTAAGGAAACGGACATCCGTGTCGAGCTCAATCTCGACGGCAGCGGACAATCGAGTGTTTCGATCGGCGTGCCGTTTCTCGAGCACATGCTTGATCTTTTCGCGAAGCATGGACTATTCGATTTACAAATCATCTGCAAAGGCGATCTCGAGATTGACGATCATCACTCGGTCGAAGATATCGCCATCACTCTGGGCCAGGCGCTCGTTCAGGCACTGGGGGATAAGGCTGGCATAAATCGTTATGGCGAGGCGCTGGTGCCGATGGATGAAGCGCTGTGTCGCTCGGTGATCGATCTCTCAGGCCGGTTCTATCTCGTTTATGAAGTGCGAACGCGGCGACAGATGATCGGCAACTTCTCCGTCGAACTAGCAGAACATTTCTGGCGATCGTTTGCGGAGACTGCGAAGTTTAATCTGCACATCGATTGCCTGCGCGGGCGCAATACTCATCACATTCTCGAAGGTACGTTCAAAGCAACTTCGCGAGCGTTGCGCAAGGCTGTCGAGAGGAACACTCGCATTGTTGGTGTTCCGAGCACGAAGGGGTCGTTGTGAGTCAGGTTGCGATCATCGATTACGGCGTTGGCAACCTGCGATCGGTTGAGAAGGCTTTTGCGGCAACGGGTTGCGATGCGTTGATCAGTAGTGACGAAGAGATTGTGCGTGGTGCGCAACGACTGGTGCTGCCGGGTGTTGGGGCTTTTGCTGCGTGCATGAAGGCGCTCAAAGAGCGTGGCTTCGATCGTCTTGTGCGTGACAAGGCGAGTGAGGGAACGCCTTTGCTTGGTGTTTGTGTCGGGATGCAGATTTTGTTTGAAGAGTCTGATGAATTTGGATCGACGGCCGGTCTGGGATTGCTGAAGGGAAGTGTGCGCCGGTTTGGAAACGAGCTTGTCGTGCCGCAGGTTGGATGGAATCGAATTCACCAGAAGCGCGAGCATGCGTTGTTTGATGGTGTTGCGGATGGGGCGTTCTGTTATTTCGTCCACTCGTTTTACTGTCAACCGCGTGACGAAGAGGTTGTAGTGGGCGAGACGGAGTATGGGCAGCCGTATGCGTCCGTCGTTGCGCGCGGGAACATTTGCGGCGTGCAGTTTCATCCCGAGAAGAGTCAGGATGTTGGATTAAGGATCTTGAGGAACTTTGGGAGCCTTCGAACTTAGTATTTTGTATTTGGTGCTTTGTTTTTGTTCGATCAAAGCACAAAGTACCAAGTACTAAGCACAAAGAAATGCTGGCTAAACGAATCATCCCGTGTCTTGATGTCGATAACGGCCGCGTGGTCAAGGGCATTCGCTTTGTCTCACTGACGGATGCGGGTGATCCGGTGGCGCAGGCAAAGCGTTACGACTTGGAAGGCGCTGATGAACTGACGTTTCTCGACATCACAGCGTCGTCTGATAGTCGCGAGATCGTCGCGGATCTGGTGCGACGCGTTGCAGACGAGGTTTTCATTCCGTTTACTGTCGGCGGTGGTTTGCGTTCGGTTGAAGATATTCGCTCGATCCTGCGCGCGGGGGCCGACAAGATTACTTTGAACACCGCGGCAGTTGAAGATCCTGATTTGATCAGAGCGTGTGCGGAGACGTTTGGCAGTCAATGTGTTGTGGTTGCGATCGATGCGCGCAGGCGTACGCAAGGCGGTTGGGAAGTGTACACACACGGCGGTCGACGCGCGGTGGGCCGCGACGCGGTTGAATGGGCCATGCAGGCCGAAGATCTCGGAGCAGGCGAAATTCTGTTGACGAGTATGGATTGTGACGGAACACGCAACGGTTACGACATCGAGCTAACGCGTGCGATTTCGAGCGCCGTGCGGATTCCGGTAATCGCCTCAGGCGGTGCGGGAAAAGTCGAACATTTTTACGACGCGCTCACAGAAGGAGGCGCGAGTGCAGTCCTGGCAGCATCGCTCTTTCACTTTGGCGAGTTGTCGATTAGCGATGTGAAGGGTTACCTGCGTGGCCGAGGCGTGGAAGTGAGATGAGCGACATTAACTTCGACGATGTTCGTTTTGATGAAAGAGGGTTGATACCAGCCATCGTTCAGAATGCTGCGACTCGCGAAGTACTCACGCTCGCTTACATGAATCGCGAGAGTCTTCAGAAGACGATTGACACAAAGCAAACGTGGTTCTGGTCACGATCCCGAAACGAGCTCTGGCACAAGGGTGCGACCTCGGGTAACACGCAGGAAGTTGTGGGTCTCGGGCTCGACTGCGATCGCGATGCAATCATAGTTCTCGTTAATCCGGCAGGTCCGGCGTGTCATACCGGCGCAGTTTCGTGTTTTGACGTCGGAACGCAAGCGGATGATCTTGGACCATTGCTCGATCAACTATACGAGTTGATTCAAAGCCGCGAGCGTGAGCGTCCGGCCGGTTCATACACGACGTATCTCTTCGAAGAAGGTCTCGACAAGATTCTCAAAAAGCTCGGCGAGGAATCGGCAGAGACGATCATAGCAGCTAAGAATGATGACGATGAACGTTTGACTTCTGAAGTCTCGGATCTTGTCTATCACTTGCTTGTGTTGCTGGTCGTGCGTGGCGTGAGCCTTGCGCAAGTCGCAGCCGAACTCGGACAGCGTAGAAAGGGTCAAAGTGAAAAGCGAGCTTAACGAGTTGCTTCAGTTTGCCGTCGAGCTGGGACGAGCTGCGGGCGAGATCACGTTGGAGTACTTTCGCAAGAAACCCGAAACGAGTACGAAGTCAGACGGCAGTTACGTCACGATCGCGGATCGACAAGCTGAAAGTTATTTACGGAAGGAGATCGCTAAACGGTTTCCTGACGACGGCGTGCTTGGTGAAGAAGAAGGTGAGTTGCAGGGCCGGTCAGGACGACGTTGGATCGTTGATCCAATCGACGGCACGTTTGCGTTTGTGCATGGCGTTCCGTTCTATGGAGTCTTGATTGCGCTCGAGATTGAAGGTGAGGCGACGGTGGGCGTGGTGAATATTCCTGCACTCGGCGAGATTGTTTCCGCGGCAAAGGGCGTGGGGTGTTTTTTGAACGGAGAGCCGGCGAGAGTCTCAAGCACCGCTGAACTGAAAGATGCCCTGTTACTTGCGACGGATTTTACAGCGTGTGCGAAGTATGGTTTCGGACGCGCGGCTGAGTTGCTGCAAGAGGGGGCGAAGGCAAGTCGTACGTGGGGTGATTGTTATGGTTACGTGTTGGTGGCGACGGGCCGGGCTGATGTGATGCTGGATCCGGTGATGAATTTGTGGGACTGCGCGCCGTTGTTGCCGATCATGGAAGAGGCAGGTGGAACGTTTACTGATTGGCGCGGCGTTAGAACAATCGAGGGCGGCAATTCGATCGCGACGAACGGCGTCTTGTTTGAAGAAGTTATGAATCTCCTTGGAGTGCGGTGACTTGTCACCGCTTTGGTAAACATACCAAAGCGCCACCAAGGTGGCGCACTCCAAGGAGGTGCGTGACCCAACGATGATCGTAATACCAGCGATAGATCTCAAGAACGGTAAGTGCGTGCGGTTGCTGCAGGGGCGGAAGTCTGAGATGACTGTTTACAATGAGAACCC
>DASTVU010000035.1:0-8385 GCA_035758935.1 Pyrinomonadaceae bacterium
TTTGAGGATCAAAGACAAAACAGTGCCGGTTGCTCTGCAGGTCAATGAAATGGACCGCAGCCGGTCGCCGAACGGCGAAGAGTTTGTCTACTACAGCGCAACCACCGAGCTCGATCGTTCGGCTTTCGGTATCACCTACGGGCGCGGATTCATCAGCCGCCGCTTGCAGGTCACTATCAACGTGCAAGCCTGTGACAGTTCAAAAGTGAGGAAATAAAAATGAAGTTGCTCAAACATTCGTTCAAGGCGCGCGTCTTCTGGCTGCTCGCCTCTGCTCTGGCATTGCTCATTTCTTCACCAATGCCTGGACTTCATGCGCAGAAGAGCCGTGATGAACAAAGCACCTCGACTTGGATAATCCAGGACGATGGAGAGAACACGGATTACACGGATCAATCAGTGTAATCCGCGTTCATCCGTGGCAAAAAAATATGGAAAACCTGATCAAAGACATTCGTTATGGCGTTCGGATGCTGGTGAAAAATCCGGGCGTGACGCTGGTTGCGGTGATCACTTTGGCGCTCGGGATTGGCGCGAACACGGCGATCTTTAGTGGTGTGAGTGCGTTTCTGATGCGGCCGCTTTCGGTGCCTAATCCGAGTAGCCTGGTTCGTCCGATGGAAGTTGCCGAAGACCGGGGTGTGACCGATGAATTTTCTTACCCGGACTTCGTCGACTACCGCGATCAGAGCACTTCATATACGGGCCTCGCTGCTGAAGATATGTTGCAGGTCGCGATCGACGCTGAAAACCAGAACGATGTCATCTGGGGTCAGGTTGTTTCGGCCAACTACTTCGACGTCGTCGAAGTCAAACCAATTCTCGGTCGAACGTTCCTGCCTGACGAAGACAAAAACGTTGGGGCGAATGCTGTCGTTGTGTTGAGTCACAGCTTCTGGCAGCGTCGTCTCGCCTCCGATCCCAACATCGTCGGCAAGACGGTCCAACTCAACAACCGCGCCTATCAAGTAATTGGTATTACGCCGGATTATTTTGTTGGGACGAAGTTTGCGCTCGCGCTCGATTTCTGGACGCCGGTGTCGATGGCTGAAGAGCTCCGGCGCAATCCCGACATCCTCAAGGAACGTGGCTCCCATTGGATGAATGTCATAGGACGTCTTAAGCCCGGCGTTTCAATCTCACAAGCGTCTGCGGAGATGTCAGCCATTGCCGCTCGTTTGAATCAGGCTTATCCGGACGATCGTGCCTCGAGCACACAGGCACAGGTGCTCACTGAGATTGACGGTCGGTTTGAAGAGGAAAGTGGTGTCTTGAAGAGTGCCGGTGCGATCGCGATGGCTATCGTCGGCCTCGTACTGCTGATCGCGTGCGCGAACGTAGCGAATCTGATGCTGGCCCGAGCCGCGGCACGTCGCAAAGAGATTGGTATTCGTCTCGCGCTCGGCGCCAATCGTGCACGTCTCATCCGGCAACTTCTCACCGAAAGCCTTCTGCTTTCGTTACTCGGCGGTGGACTCGGACTGTTACTCGCTTTCTGGGTGACGGATCTGATGCAAGCCTTCGTCCCGATCCTCGAATACAAGATCGTAGACAACTTCTTTGCGATCGACTCGCGCGCGCTCCTCTTCACACTCGTGATTTCGTTGGCAACGGGCCTCGTGTTTGGTCTCGCGCCCGCGTGGCATTCCTCAAATCCGGATGTGGTCCCGGTGCTCAAAGGCGATCCCGAAGTGGCGCGTCGAGGAAGGATGAGAGCGTTCGGTTTGCGAAACGTGCTCGTGGTGGCCCAGGTTGCGTTGTCGCTCGTGGTGCTGGTTTGCGGCGGCCTCTTCATCAAGAGTTTTCGCAAAGCGCAGACGATGGATCCGGGCTTCGGAAACAGCAAAGGGCTGATTGTTTCGCTCAGCCCGACTCTGGTTGGGTATGAAGACGAGCAGAGCCGGATTTTCTACAAGCAGGTATTCGAGCGTGTATCGCACGTCCCCGGTATTGAAGCAGCTTCATTCATTCGAACGCTTCCACTCGGCGACAGTTCGAATTCGAGTGGTCCAATCCTCAAAGAAGGTGAGACTCTGCCACGCGGTAGTGCCGGGCGAAACATCATGAACACGGTAGTCAGTCCGGGATACTTTGGGACAATGCAGATCCCACTCGTTGAAGGTCGCGACTTTGACGATCGAGATAACACAAAAACGAAGCGCGTGATCGTCGTCAATCAACGAATGGCCGAGATGCTCTGGCCGGGCGAAAGTGCGGTCGGCAAACGCATCCTTATCGGCACTGATAGCAAGGACCCGCTGGAAGTAGTTGGCGTAGTTAAGACAGGTAAATACCGCACCTTAGCTGAGGATCCGAAACCGTTTTACTACTACTCGATGGATCAAAGGCGTCCCACAACCATGTTCCTCGTGATGCGTCCGAATGTCGATCCGCTTTCTCTCGTAGGTGCGATTCGCAGCGAGGTTGCGGGGCTGGATCGACGCGTGCCGCTGTTTGCAGTAAAGACGATGGACCAACATAAGACGTACGCGCTGTGGGCGCCAAACATGGCGGCAAGTCTTTCACTCGCGTTTGGTGTCGTGGCGATCTTGTTGAGCGCCGTTGGGCTTTACAGCGTGATGGCATACGTTGTTTCGCAACGCACGCGTGAGGTTGGTATTCGCATGGCGCTCGGCGCAAACCGCAGCGATGTGATGAAGATGATCACGCGACAGGGGATGCGCCTCGCTGCGGTCGGCGTCGTGATTGGATTGTTGCTGGCGCTCGCGCTCGCACAGGTTTTGTCGTCGCTGTTGATAGGTATCAGCGGTTACGACGTAACGACGTTTATTCTCGTTCCCACGCTGCTCGCGGCAGTTGCTTTGGTCGCGTGCTATTTACCCGCGCGCCGGGCGACCAAAGTCGATCCGCTGGTCGCACTCAGGTACGAATGAAAGGCCATCCACAGATTACACAGAAAAAATCGGCGTAATCTGTGGATGGATTTGCTGGGCTATGGCTTCACTAATCAAAGACTGCCGCTATGCTGTTCATAGTTTCGTGCGGCAGCCTGCGTTCACACTGGTGACGGTCATTACTCTGGCGCTCGGAATCGGCGCGAACACCGCGATCTTTAGCATCGTCCATTCGGTGTTGCTGAAGCCTCTGCCGTTCAATCGCTCGGACCGCATCGTTGTGCTTTGGGGTGAAGATCGCGCGCAGGGAGACTCTCGCAGTCAGGTATCCCATACTGACATTGCAGACTATCGCGCGCAACAAACAGTCTTCGACAGCATTACCACCTTCACCAATTGGACTCCGCTACTTTCAGGTACGGGCGAACCGGTTCGCATCCCTGCCGCCTGGGTCGGCGATGACTTCTTTAACGTGATGGGCACACAGCCGTTTCTCGGTCGAGCCTTCCTGCCCGAAGAGCAACAAGATGGCAAGGATCAAGTAGTGATCTTGAGTCATGAACTGTGGCAGCGCCAGCTCAACTCCGATCCTCACGCTGTTGGTAAATCAATCCTGCTCAATTTAAGGCCGTACACGATCGTTGGCGTCATGCCCGCGAATTTTCCTTCCTTACCGCCGACGTTGCTCGACAAGCCCGCTCTTCTCTATCGACCAGTTGCGGAACAGACTAACGAGAAACTGCGTTCGGCTCGACACCTCAGGGCAATTGGCCGACTCAAAGACGGCGTTACCCTCGCGCAGGCTCAGTCTGAGTTGAGTGTGATTGCGCAGCGCCTCGAGACACAGCATCCGGAGTCGAACACTAATCAGGGTATTCACCTCGTTGGTTTGCAGCAAGACAACGTGCGTGATCTTCAAAAAACGTTGTGGCTGTTGTTTGGAGCGGTGGGATTTGTATTGCTAATCGCCTGTGCCAACGTCGCAAATCTTCTTCTCGCGCGCGCGACGTCGCGAGCCTCGGAGATGAGTATTCGAACTGCTCTCGGCGCCTCGCGTTGGCAATTGCTGCGTCAAGTACTTACGGAGAGTGGATTGCTGGCATTGATCGGCAGCCTGGTGGGATTGTTGCTCGCTATCTGGGGAGTCGATCTGATCAAGGCTTTCGGCGGCGAAATGATTCCGCAATTGCAAACAGTGGCGCTTAGTTGGCCCGTTCTGGGATTTACTTTCGGTCTCTCATTACTAACTTTACTCCTCTTCGGTTTGGCGCCCGCGTGGCACAGCTCAAAACCAGACTTAAGTGAGGCTTTGAAAGCGGTCGGCAGAAGCTCGAGTGGAACAACCCGTACGCGGTTGCGCAGCGCTTTGGTCGTCTCCGAAATAGCATGTGCAGTTGTGTTGCTGATGTGCGCTGGCCTGCTGATTCGAACGGTCAGGCAACTGCAAAACGTGGATCCGGGTTTTGACTACTCGCAGTCGTTGAAGATGGATCTGGGTTTACCGTCGCTTCGCTACGATACGGATCAGAAGCGCATCGCTTTTTACCGCGATCTTACGAACCAGGTTCAGGCGCTTCCCGGAGTGACAAGTGCCGGTGTCGTTACTCCTTTGCCGGATGCTCGTGGTTTCGATACCACAGGAATCGACATTGAGCATCAGCCGGTTCCACCAGGTCAGGAGCCGATGGTCGATCGGTACATCATGACGCCCGGCTACCTACAGGCGTTGGGTATTCGCCTCGATCGCGGGCGTGAGATCACGGACCAGGATGCGCAAGACGCTCCCCTCGTACTGCTGGTCAGCGAAAGTTTGGCGACTCGTTTTTGGCCCAACGAAGATCCGATTGGGAAGCGAATTAAGCTGCCCTGGAATCCGGGGCGCGAGGATGAGCCGTGGCGCACTGTGGTCGGCGTAGTCAAGGACGTCAAGCAGTACGGATTGGATAAGCCAGGCACAAGTGCTCTTTACTTACCACACACGCAATATCCTGTTCCGTTCATGACACTTGTCGTCCGCACTGCCGGCGATCCTGCTGAAATGACTGCGACTGTCAGACAAGCTGTGCAGAAACTCGATCGCGATCAAGTGCCTACCGAGATCGCCACCATGAGCGACGTGATGGCGAAATCAATTCAGACGCAACGGTTCTCAATGTTTGTGCTTGGGGCATTCGCAATTCTTGCTCTGGCTCTGGCGGCTGTGGGTATCTACGGCGTGATGTCGTATGTCGTGGCTCAACGAACTCACGAGATCGGAATTCGAATCGCGTTGGGAGCACGCATGGGAAATATTTCAATGCTGGTCTTAAAGAACGCTTTGCGGATGACAATCACAGGCATAGTCCTCGGCGCCGCAGGAGCGTTTGCATTAACGCGATTGATGAAGAGTTTACTGTTCGGTGTTATGCCAACAGATATTCCGACATTTGTTGTCGTTTGTTTGAGTCTGATGGTTGTCGCACTGGTCGCGTGTTATCTGCCGGCGCGGCGTGCGGCGAAGGTCGATCCACTCGTGGCGCTGAAGTACGAATAGGTTTATTGCCAATTTCCGATTGCCAATTGCCAATTTTCCTGAGCTGGCAAAGCAATCGGCAATCGGCAATTGGCAATCGGAAATTTACTATGGATTCATTAATCAAAGACATTCGCTACGCAGTCAGAGGCTTAGCCAAGCGGCCTGGGTTCACGTTGATCGCCGTGTTGACGCTCGCTCTTGGAATCGGCGCGAATACCGCAATCTTCAGTGCGATCAATGCGACTTTGATGCGGACGCCGCCGGTTTCCGATCCCGACGGCCTCGTGTTTGTCTTCAATGGACCATCAGGCAGCATCTTCTCCTATCCCGACTACACCGCGTTGCGCGATCAAAACAATGTGTTTGATGGCTTGATTGCGTGGGGCGGCATCACCGCCAGTCTCAACAGCAACGATCAAACAGATCTGGTGACAGGCGCGATAGTCTCCGGAAATTTCTTCGAAGTGTTGGGAGTGCGAGCGCAACGAGGTCGCCTGATCTCTACTGACGACGACAAGACTCTCGGCGCGCATCCTGTTGTGGTGATCAGTCCGGGTCTTTGGCAGAAGCGTTTTGCAGGAGATCCAAACGTCGTTGGCCGGCAGTTACTGCTCAATGGAAATGTCTTTACGGTCATCGGTGTGTTGCCGGCCGGCTTTGACGGTTTACAGCTCGGCATCACTCGCGATCTTTATGTGCCGATGATGATGCAGGCCACGATGCGGCCGCCGCGCGCCGGTTATTCCGGCGAGATGAATCCGGATCTGCTTCAGGTGCGAGGCAATCGTTGGCTCTTTAGCGTCGGCAGGTTAAAGCCGGGTGTCACGAGCCCGCAGGCGCAGAGTTCACTTGCCGTCATCGCAAAACAACTCGAAGAAGCTTATCCACAAACAAATCGCAATCGCGGTATCTCGATCTCGGCCTTGCGTGGGACCGACGATCCGGCGACCAGCCAACAACTTTCGTCAGTAGCTCGTTTGCTAATGGCTGTGGTCGGCATTGTTTTGTTGATTGCCTGCGCGAATGTCGCGAATCTTCTTCTCGCGCGCAGTTCGAGTCGAACTAAAGAAATCGCAGTGCGTCTCGCGATCGGTGCTACGCGTGGGCGTATCGTTCGGCAGTTGTTGACCGAAGGAGTATTGCTAGCGATTTTAGGTGGCGTCGCGGGACTGTTGCTCGCCTGGTGGACCACACGGTCGCTCGCTGCCGCACCGCCACCAACGGGCGCTCTGCCGATTAACCCGCAGTTCTCGATCGATTTGCGTGTGTTGCTGTTTACTTCAGGACTCTCACTGCTTGCCGGAATCGTGTTTGGACTCGCGCCTGCATTACGCGCTTCGAGACCGGCGTTAATTCCCGCTTTGAAAGACGACGCGGCTGCGTTTTTTGAACGAACGCGAACGTTCAGTCTAAAAAATCTGCTGGTAGTGATGCAGGTGGCGCTCTCGGTCGTCTTGTTAATTGCTGCCGGACTTTTCCTGCGAAGTCTGCGACAAGCACAAACGATCGATCCGGCTTTTGACTCAGAAAAGGTCGTCACACTCCCACTCAATATCAATCTCCTTCGTTACACAAGACCGCAGGGACGACAGTTTTATACCCAGGTTACCGAGCGAGTCGAGGCGATTCCCGGTGTCGAATCTGCAAGTGTCGCGCGCATCGCAGCGGTTAGTGGCAACACATCTGTCCGCAGTCTGTTAATCGAAGGACGTACCGGTTCCGACAATCAATTTCGCAGCGACGGTGCGGGTCCGGCTGCTTCAGACAACACATCCGTGAATGCGAATGTGATTGGTCCAAGATACTTCCAGACGATGGGTATCCCGCTGTTGCAGGGTCGCGACTTCAATGCTCAGGACACTGAAGATCATCCGCGCGTGGTAATCGTCAACGAAGCTTTCGTACGCCGCCATTTTCCAAATGAGGACGCGATAGGCAAGCGACTGAGCTTCAGCGGTCCGGAAGGGCCCTGGCGAGAGATCGTCGGAGTGGTACGGACCAGCAAGTACTTCAGTTTGGGTGAAGCACCGACTCCGGTGGCGTATTCACCGCTGTCGCAGAATCACGAAACCGGAATGACGCTGCATGTCCGTGCGAGTGTCGATCCAACGACCATCGCCGGCGCGATACGCAACGAAGTACAGTCGCTCGAGAAAAACCTTCCGCTTGGCAATCCTGAACGAATGAGCGACCGCGTGGCGAACTCGCTTTACGCACCACGCATGGGCGCGATCCTTTTGGCCGTGTTTGGCGGTCTCGCGTTACTGCTCGCATCGATCGGTCTGTATGGAGTGATGTCGTTCTCTGTGTCACGACGGACGCGTGAGCTTGGGATTCGTGTAGCTCTCGGCGCAGGTCCCGGCGAGGTTTTCCGGCTCGTATTGCGACAGGGAATGACGCTCGTAATTGCGGGAGTCGTGATCGGATTAATAGCTGCGGTGATTGTGACGCGACTGCTGGCAAGTTTTCTTTACGGTGTAAGCACTACGGATGCGCTTACGTTTACAGCGGTTCCAGTGTTGTTGTGTTTGATCGCGCTGCTCGCGTGTTATTTGCCCGCACGCAGAGCGACGAAGGTCGAACCACTGATAGCACTGAGATACGAATGAAAGGCAATCCACAGATTACACAGAAAGAAATCTGTGAAATCTGTGGATGGATTATTCAGTATGGATTCATTAATCAAAGACATTCGCTATGCAGTTCGTGGATTGATTAAGCGACCGGGGTTTGTCGCGATCGCGGTGATCACTCTGGCGCTCGGGATTGGTGCAAATACCGCCATCTTCAGCCTCGTCAATACGGTCCTGTTGCGTTCGTTGCCGGTCGAGCGTCCCGACCAGATCGTTTCGGTTGCGGTGCGTGGAAAGGACGACTCGATGTCGGCCTTCTCGTATCCCAATTACAAGGATTTCCGCGATCGCAACGAAGCGCTTTCCGGTCTGCTGGTCTACCGGTTTGTGCCGCTGAGCCTGAGTCGCGGCAGCGTCAACGAACGGATCTGGGGTTATGAAG
>DASTVU010000036.1:0-6312 GCA_035758935.1 Pyrinomonadaceae bacterium
CACTGTTAATCGTCGGCGGGATAACGCCTTCGTGTAAGGCGAGTGCTGAGGCGCACACCTGAACGCCGGTGGATGCGCTGAACGATTCGCCCGTCATCGATTTGACTGCGCTGATGTGTAGTCGATCAGTCTTGGAGCCAAATACATTTCGGATCGCGTCGGCTTCCGATTGATCGCCTGCAACTGAGGAATTGGCGCCGGCGCTGACATAGTCAATACCATCCGGCGTCAAACCTGATCGCTTGATGGCCAGACTCATTGCCCGCGTCAATCCTTTCGACGCCGGTGTGGAACTAAAGAATGCCTGGCCGTCGAACGCAGCGCCATACCCACGCAGTTCTGCGTAGATCGTTGCGCCTCTCGCAACTGCGTGTTCGTAGTCTTCCAACACCACGACCGCGCCCGCTTCACCCATCACAAACCCGTTTCTTCCTCTGCCGAAAGGCGCGCAAAACTCAGGCTGCCCGGCGGTCGATCCGGAAAGAAACTTCGGCAGGTAATTGAGCAGGTAAGTTTCGAGGGAAAGCGGCTCGACGCCACCAGCCAGCACCATATCGGCTTTGCCATTCCTGACGAACGAGGCTCCATAATTGATCGCATCGAGACCGCTCAACTCTCCCGACGAAATCACGCTGTTGAAGCCCGAGATGCCCAACAACACCGAGATATACCCGGCCGCCGTGATGGCGATCGTGTTCGCGAAGTCCAAAGGGCTGGCTGCTAAGAAACCTCCCGTGAGCGTGCCGCGATAAAATTCGGAGTAGGTGTGCATGACGCCGACAGTGTTGCCGATCATCACTCCGATCCGCGGTTTGGTCTCGGCGTTCAACTCAATGCCCGCGTCATCAAGTCCTAACTTCGCGGCCACACAACTCAACTGTGCCGTGCGATAGAGCATTCCCGTCTTAATCCCGGGCAGAGCCGCGCGCGGATCGAGATCCAAAACCTCTGCGCCTGTCTTGCACGCAAGTTGAGAGGTGTCAAAGAGCGTAATCGGTTTGATTCCTGTTTGGCCGTTGATCAGGGTGGTCCAAAAAGCTTCCCGGCCAGTACCAACAGGAGACACGATTCCCAATCCAGTAATGACTACACGTTTTGACATCGGAATTACCTCATGGCTCGCAGTGCGAGTACTGCACAGTTTCCGCCAAAGGCGTATGCGTTACTCAGCAACGCCTCTACCTTGTGTTCTCGGGCTTCGTTCGGAACGTAATCCAGATCGCAATCGGGATCCGGCTCTCGATAATTGATCGTGGGCGGGACCTTTCCTTCTTCGATAATCAACGAACACGCAACCGCTTCGATCGCGCTCGCTGCCCCAAAGCTGTGGCCTATCATCGATTTGATGGAACTAATCGGAATGTGCTTCGCCAGATCGCCGAAGACTTTCTTTGTTGCCACGGTCTCGACTTTATCGTTGGGCTTCGTGCCGGTTCCATGTGCGCTCACGTAATCGATGTCTTCAGGTTTAAGACCACTTGTCGTAAGGGCGTTTATCGTGGCTTCCACAGCACCTCTACCCGACGGATCCGGTCCGGTAATGTGATAGGTATCGCAGCTCACTCCGTAGCCGGCGACTTCGGCGTAAATGTGCGCGCCGCGCCGTTGAGCGTGATCGAGACTTTCAAGAACCAGCACGGCCGCGCCTTCACCGTGCATCAAACCTTTTCTGTTCTTGTCAAAGGGCTGGCACATCTCGGGCGCCATCGCAAACGTGCGATTGAAACCGACAAACGCACTACGCGCTAACGAATCGCAGCCTCCTGCAAGAACGACGTCAGCTTCGTCTGACTTGATCAAGTCGGAGCCAAAACCGATGGCCCAATTTCCTGCCGAACACGCATTTGGCATCGTGACGATCGGACCTTCCGCGCCAAACTCCATGGCGATATGTGCAGGGATGAGATGTCCGGGATACCTCGTGATGAGTTGCGGATCGATCTGTTGGTAACCTTCCTTGACCCAGATCTCGCAGACCCTTTCAATCACGGCAGCTTCGCTGTTGGTCGTACCCATGGCGACGCTGGTGCGTTCCGGTTCCATGTGTCCGTTGAGGCGTGAGTCTTCGACGGCCATCCGCGCCGCGGAAACAGCAAACTGCGTGGCAATGGACATGCGATTGATCGACTCCGCGTTCAGATATTGCGAAGGAACGAAATCCTTTATCTGCCCGCCGCGGTGACAGGGAAATTCCGACGTGTCGAAGAGGTCGACCTCAGTTATGCCGTTCCTGCCGGCCATGAGGCCTTGCCAGAATGCTTCCTTGCCTATTCCGATCGGAGAGACGATACCGACACCTGTTACGACTACTCGTCGCTTCGACATATCAACACCCCCGTTTTGTTTGCCTGAAAAATGACTGACTTAGACCACCAGCGCCGAAGGCGCGCTGACTTTGAGACTTATGCGTTGTTTGAGGCTTGGAGACGTTTGGATCTTCGGCGGCGCCGTGCTGCTGCTTCTTCGGCGACACTCGCTTCGACAACCACAGTGAGGTTTGCCGGCGCTTGAGTTTGTTTGCGGCTCAAGTGTCTCGCGAGTGAGGCGACGGTCGGATGCTCGAACATCTCCATCAGCGCCACTTCCAATCCGAGCGAGTTCTGAATCTCCTGGACCAACCGGACGAGCAACAGAGAGTGCCCACCGAGATCGAAGAAGTTGTCTTCCACACCAACTGTTTCCACACGCAGCAACTCCTGCCAGATCTTGACAAGACGGCGCTCGAGCTCGGCACGAGGCGCGACGTACTTGCTGCGCGCTCGTGAACTCGGATCGTCTGGCTGCGGCAACGCCTTGCGATCGACTTTCCCGTTTGCCGTCAGTGGTAACGCATCCAG
The DNA here is from genome assembly GCA_035758935.1 of Pyrinomonadaceae bacterium. Lineage (GTDB taxonomy): Bacteria > Acidobacteriota > Blastocatellia > Pyrinomonadales > Pyrinomonadaceae > PSRF01. Next base: position 2,838 of record DASTVU010000036.1, read on the forward strand.
GCGAACGAAAGCAGAAGGCACCATGTAATCGGGCAGCTTCTTACGGAGAAACACGCGCAAGTCGCTGATGGGAATTTCGTCCGTGGTGACGAGATACGCGACCAACCGCCGATCGCCCGGCTCGTCTTCACGAACGAGCACGATGTTCTCTCTGATCTGCGGATGCTGGCGCAGCGCCGCTTCGATCTCACCCAACTCGATGCGGAACCCGCGCAACTTGATCTGATGATCCGTTCGCCCGAGGTATTCCAGCCGTCCATCCTCCAGGTAACGAACCAGATCCCCAGTCTTGTAAACTCGTCCACCATCGAACGGGTTCGGCATGAAGCGTGTCGCCGTCATCTCCGCTCGATTCAAGTATCCTCGCGCCAGCCCTTCCCCACCGAGATACAACTCGCCGGGCACGCCCACCGGCACGGGCTGCAGATTGTGATCAAGCACAAACGACTTCGTGTTTGAAATCGGACGTCCGATCGTCGCCTGGCCCGTTCCAGCTCGCAGCGCAAAAGTAGAATACGTCGTGTCCTCCGTTGGACCATACAGATCGAAGACTCGTTTGACGCCATATTCGTACAGTTGTCGCACTAGGCTGGTCGACAGTGGTTCGCCGGCGAGATTGACAGTCTCAATCGTCTTCGGCAATCCACCACTGCGCAACAACTCAGCCGCAGCCGAAGGGACAGTGTTGAGCAGGGTGACGCCTGCGGCTGACTTGAGCGACGGCAGTCGCAACGCGTCAGCAACGACGATCACGCGGCCTCCCGAACTCAACGGCGCGAAGATCTCGAAGATCGAGAGATCGAAACAGATAGAAGTCGATGCCAGCACGCCCTTGAACTCTTCCGGCGTGAACACATCATTGGCCCACGCGATCAACGCTACGGCACTGCTGTGTTGAATCGCGACGCCTTTCGGCCGGCCCGTCGAACCTGAGGTGTAGATGACGTACGCAAGCTTGTCGGGGTTCTGATCATTGCAAAGATTCTCGCTTGTTTCCGGCGAGACGCGGCTCCAATCGCGATCGAGGCAAACGACGTGAGCGTCTCGCTTTGCAAGCTCCTTTTGCGCTGCCACACGCTCCTGCGTCAACAGCACCGGCGAGTGGGTGTCGTCCAACATGAATTCGATACGTTCCGCTGGATAAGCAGGATCCAGCGGAACGTATGCTCCCCCCGCCTTGAGAATGCCCAGCATTGCAACAATCATCTCGAGCGAACGTTCAAGACACACGCCGACCATCTCATCTGGTCCAACTCCGCACCTTCTCAAGTAATGCGCCAGTTGATTCGCGCGCGCATTCAACCCCGCGTAAGTGAGTGCTTCACCTTCAAACTCGATCGCGATACGGTCCGGCGTCTGCTCGGCCTGGGCCTCCATGAGCTGGTGAATACAAATATCGCGTTGATGCGGCGCGTCCGTGTTGTTCCAGTCGACGAGCAGTTGGGAGCGTTCGTCTTCGGTCAGCAACTCGAGATGGCCCAGCCGCTGCTCAGGTTTCCGCGCAACCTCTGCGAGCAACGAATGAAAATGGCCCAACAGCCGGTGCACTCTATTCGCGTCAAACAAGATCGTGTTGTATTCGAGAACGATTCGCAGATCACTGTCCGTCGGAACAACGTGCATAGTGAGATCAAACTTCGCCCCGGCGGCGGCTTTGGCGCGCAGTCGCGCCGAGACGTCGGTCAGGCTCGTACGTTTGCGGGGAGCGGTTTGCATCATCAGCATGACCTGGAACAGAGGCGTGCGACTCAAACTGCGCTCGGGCTGTAGTTCGGCGACGAGTTTTTCAAATGGCAGATCCTGATGCGCGTAAGCGCCAAGCGACCTGTCGCGCACGTTTTCAAGCAGCTCAAGAAATGTCTGCTGCGCGGAGAGTTGCGTGCGGATCGCAAGCTGGTTAATGAACAAACCGATCATGCGTTCCAGCTCGACTGACTTTCGCTCCGCGATCCCGGTGCCGACCACGATGTCTTCAGAACCGGTATAGCGATATAGCAGCGTCTTGAACACCGCCATGAGTGTCATGAAAAGCGTGGCGCCATTTCTGCGACTCAACGAGGTGAGTCGTGACGTTAACTCTTCCGGCACATTCAACGTCGCAGTTTCACCTCGGAATGTTTGCACCGGCGGCCGCGGACGATCGGTCGGCAATTCGAGCATCGGCGGGCTGTTTTGCAACTGCTGCTTCCAGTAAGCGAGTTGCGTGGCCAAAACCTCTCCCTGCAACCAGCTTCGTTGCCATGCCGCGAAATCGACGTATTGAATTGCAAGTTCAGGAAGTTGCGACTGCTCGCCTTTCAAGAACGAACCGTAGAGCGTTCCCACTTCGTTAATGAAGATCGTGGTGGACCATGCATCTGCAGCAATGTGATGGAGGTTAAGAAGCAGCGAGTGATGCTCGTCGTTCAAACAAAGCAGAATCCCGCTCAGCAGAGGGCTGCGTGCCAGATCAAAAGGTCTGCGCGCTTGTTCTCTCGACAACGACTGCGCTTGTGCTTCCGGGTCTGCGAGGCCGCTCAGATCTACGACCATCAACATAGAGCGCGGCGGTTCATCAACGACTTGAACCGGTTGGCCGCCGGAAACTCCGAAACTCGTGCGCAGGATTTCATGACGCCGGACGATTTCAGTTGTGGCCTGATCGAGCGTGACAGGGTTGAGTGGACCAGTGAGATCGATCCAGGCCGGCATGTTGTAAGCAAAACTCTCGGGTTGTAGCAGGTGCAGAAACCAAAGCCGTTCCTGCGCAAACGAGAGAGGCAGTGGCGCATCACGCAACGCTGGTTCGATTGCAGGCACGGCGAGGTCTGCCTTGACGCGAATGCTTTCGTCAATCGTTTCCGCGAGCAACGCGACGGTCGGACGTTCAAACAACCTTCTGAGTGGCAACTCGACGTGGAACGCCCGCCGCACTCGCGCAATCACCTGCGTTGCGAGCAGCGAGTGGCCGCCGAGATCGAAGAAGTTGTCGTGCACGCCGATCTGCCGTCTGCCAAGCAGGTCGCTCCAAATGCCGCACAGTACTTCTTCAATCGGTGTGCGCGACGCTACAAACGGACTCAGTTCCTCCTCGCTATCCGGAGCCGGCAAGGCATTGATGTCGACCTTTCCGTTCGGCGTTAACGGCAGCGCGTCGACTCGGACAAATGCAGACGGGATCATGTACGGCGGTAGCTTGGCCCTTAAATATGTGCGCAACTCGCTCGCGTCTATCTGGCTCACCACATACGCAACCAACGCCTTGTCGGCGAAAGCGTCTCCACGTGGAACGACAACAGCATCACGCACTGAGGTATTGCTCCGAAGCACGACTTCGATTGCTTCCGGATCAACACGGTGACCGAGCACCTTGATCTCGCGATCCATGCGGCCTAGAAACTCGACATTGCCGTCCGGCAGATAACGTCCGCGATCGCCCGTGCGATAAATTCTGACAGCAGGCGCGCTGCCAAACGGATCGGCAACGAATCGCGCC
>DASTVU010000037.1:0-2287 GCA_035758935.1 Pyrinomonadaceae bacterium
GCGTTGTTACGACGCAACCTGCTGATCTACGGGCTTGGTGGAATCGTCGTGCCGTTTATCGGGATCAAGATCATCGACGTGGTGATTCACGCAGTGGGGCTAGCTTGAAATGAAGAATTTACTAACAGCGGTGCTGATGACACTTGTGACGACGATCGTGCTCGGACTCGCGTATCCGCTCGTCGTGACCGGACTCGCGCAAGTGATCTTTCCTGATAAGGCAAACGGTCAACTGATCAGAAATGCAGACGGCAACCTAATCGGTTCTCGTTTGCTCGGTCAGCCGTTTTCTTCGCCTGGATATTTTCGCTCACGACCGTCAGCCGCCGGCGCCAACGGTTACGACGCAAGCGCGTCGTCAGGTTCGAACCTTGGTCCAACGAATCAGAAGTTGCTCGATCGTGTAAAGGCAGATGTCGAGAAGTTGCAGGCGGAAAATCCGGGTAAACCGGTTCCAATCGATCTGGTGACGACTTCCGGCTCGGGGCTCGATCCGCACATCTCGCCTGCCGCAGCGGAGTTTCAAGTCCAGCGCGTCGCGCGCGAACGTGGAATGAGCGAAGAAGAATTGAGACAAATCGTCGCAACACACACGGAAGACCGGCAGTTTGGCTTTCTTGGTGAGCCGCGAGTGAACGTGTTGGAACTCAATCTCGATTTAGACAAAAGGAAGGCAATGCCGCACACAAACAATGCTCAGTAAATTCAGAACGTACTGTAGGGGCGGCCCTCCGTGGCCGCCCTCGGTTGAACCCTCGAGTTTGGCGAACACGATTCCAACCGAGGGCGGCCACGGAGGGCCGCCCCTACAGTACGTTCCGAGTGTTGTGATGTCTCTATGAGTATGGCTGTCCAACTAAAAAGACCATCACCTGAAGCACTGCTCGCTAAACTAAAAGTTGGCGACAAGCCGACCATGCGCGTTTACATCGGTGCTGCTCCGGGTGTTGGTAAAACCTGGCAGATGCTCGAAGACGCACACGCGTTGCAGCGCCAGGGTGTGGATATCGTCATCGCCGTTCTCGAAACTCATGGCCGTGCTGAAACTGCCGCACTCGCTGAAGGACTCGAACGTTTGCCCATGCGCGACATCGAGTATCGCGGCGTTACGTTGGAAGAGATGGACCTCGAAGGGGTCATCGCGCGCGATCCACAAGTCGCGATTGTTGACGAGTTGGCCCACACAGACGTTCCCGGATCGAAGAATCGCAAACGTTATGAAGATGTTTTAGAGCTTCTCAACCACGGCATTTCGGTCATCACTGCCGTAAACATACAGCACATCGAATCGTTGAATGACGTAGTTGTGCGCACGACGGGTGTGCGTGTGCGCGAGACCGTGCCCGATTACTTCTTCCGCCGCGCAGACGAAGTTGTGAACGTAGACGTTTCGGTCGACACGCTTCGCACGCGACTGCGACAGGGAAAGATCTACGGCGTCGAAAAGATCGAGCAGTCGCTTAACAATTTCTTTCGCAAGGGAAACCTGTCGGCATTGAGAGAGCTGGCATTGCGTCAGGTAGCGCAGGATCAGGCGACGAGAGCCCACGATTATCGCGAACGGGAAGGTTTGGACCAGGCAGTGATTCCGGAAACAGTGATGGTGGCGATTGCTTCACATGGCAGCGCCAGGAAACTGTTGCGCACGGGATCGCGCATCGCCGGGCGACTGGCATCGGATTGGTACGCCGTCTACGTCGAGACGCCGCGCGAGGAGATGGGAAGAATCAAGCCCGAGGACTACGCGGCGTTGCAGGAGAATATTCAGTTTGCAGAACAGTTGGGTGCGCGAGTTGTGAGACTAAAAGCGCGCAATGTGGCGGACGCGCTGATCGATTTCGCACGACGTGAAGGAATCACGCACGTGATCTTTGGACAAACGTCTCGAACACGCTGGGACATCATCCTGCACGGCTCAGTGATCAATCGTTTTCTTGATGAAGTCCGCGATGCAACTGTGCAAGTTGTGCCAATGGAAAAGAGAACACGGATAAACGCGGATGAGTCTTAGAGCGAAGCTGTTGATGGGATATGCCGTTTTTATTGCGGCGCTAATTGTGCTGGGGGCATGGAGTGCCTGGCGGTTACATGAGATGGGGAAAGTGTCGCGGCGCATTATCTCGGAAAACTACGACTCGGTGGTGGCGGCTCAGGAGATGAAGGAGAGTCTCCACCGCAAGGATTCAGCGCGCTTCGATCAGAATCTTCAAAAGGCCGCAAACAATATCACCGAGCCCGGTGAAACTGAAGTGATCGCCGCCATCCAGCGCGATCGAGACATTTATTA
>DASTVU010000038.1:0-3603 GCA_035758935.1 Pyrinomonadaceae bacterium
ATCGACGCCGTGAGAAAACCGACTTCGCCGACGCTCAGTTCGTTAATCGGCGTTGGCGTGGGTCGATTCACACCGAGAGTTTCAACCTGGTAGTCACGACCGACGTTGAAAAACCGGATCTTCATTCCCGGACGGATCGTCCCGTCGATAACACGAAACAGCACGATCACGCCGCGATACGAGTCGTACCACGAATCGAAGATGAGCGCCTTGAGCGGCGCGTTGGGATCGCCTTTCGGCGCCGGAACCTCGCGCACGATCGCTTCCAGAACCTCGCCCACACCCTCACCGGTTTTTGCACTCGTGAGAATCGCGTTGTGAGTTTCGAGTCCGATGAAGTGTTCGATCTGTTCGAGCGCTTTCTCAGGTTCTGCGCCGGGCAGGTCGATCTTGTTGATTACAGGAATCAGTGCGAGATTATTGTCGATTGCCAGGTAGGTGTTCGCGAGGGTTTGTGCTTCGACACCCTGCGAAGCGTCAACTATCAGTAACGCACCTTCACACGCTGACAGTGAACGCGAGACTTCGTACGAGAAATCAACGTGACCTGGTGTGTCGATCAAATTCAGCACGTACTTCTGGCCGTCGGTCGCTTTGTAATCGAGCCTGACAGCATGTGCCTTGATCGTGATGCCGCGTTCGCGTTCCAGGTCCATGTTGTCGAGCACCTGGTTTTCCATCTCGCGTTCTGACAGAGCTCCGGTGAGTTCGAGCAGGCGGTCGGCGAGAGTCGACTTGCCGTGATCGATGTGGGCAATGATTGAGAAATTACGAATGCGAGATGGATCCATCTTTGAACTTTGTTTCTTAGTGCTTTGTGTTTAGTTATACAGGCACAAGTACAAAGTACAAAGCACCAAGCACCAACTCTTACTCGGGGAAATGATCGTTAACGTAAGCCCGCGCTTTTTCAGGTGAATTTATCGTACCGATGAAGTCAGTGTTTTTCATCACCCATTCGACGTGGTCAGAAAGAAATTGCTGGTAACTGGCGCCGGGCGTGTAGTCCTCGTCCATCAATCCGATTTTGATTGATACGCGCCGGATCAACTCCTGATCGCCAGTCTGCGCTGCAGCCTGATACAAACGGTGCTTGTCGTCGTCAGAAATTGAAGAGGGTGACGTTGATGACGAATTCGACGAGTTTGAATTTGACGCGTTGTCGTTGTCGTTACTATTGGCACTGAAATCGGAGTTGTCGTTCGAATTGGAATTGCGATTCGTAGTTGTGTTGAAATTGTAATCGCGAGTCGAACGAGGCGAGCGATACGCGAAGAAGTAGATCAAACAGGCCGCGATCGCAACCACAATCAATCCCAAACAGCCTGCACCACCGCAACCGAGAGCAATCTTCTGATTTCGATTCATTTATTTGCCTCTCCAAAAGAGTTAGCCACAAGAAAGCACAAAAAGCACAAAAGGTGAAACCCAGTTTTTGTGATTTTTGTGCCTTTTTGTGATCAGAGATCAAACTCATTGATGAGGCGGTGCAGGTAGGAGCGACTGATGCCGAGCCTTTTCGCAGCGGCCACTTTGTTTCCCTCCGACTGCAAAGCGCTCACGATCATGCGGCGCTTGACCGCCTCCATTGCGCCTTCGAGCGTGCTTTCGTCTCCCGGCGGCGTTCCCGGAAGGACACGCAGCATCTTCTCCGGAACATACTCGAGTCCGAGTGTTGATGTGCCACTCAAAACCACGAGCCGCTCGATCAGATTCTCAAGCTCGCGCACATTTCCGGGCCAGTTGTAATCAACCAAAATTTCGACGAGAGCCGGTTCCAACTCGGGCGTCGGCTGACCGTACTTTTGCGCCGACTTCGCGGCAAAGTGTGCTGCCAGAATCGGAATATCATCGGGTCGTTCCCGCAGTGGCGGCAAAACCAACGGCACCACGTTGAGCCGGAAAAACAAGTCCTGTCGAAAACGTCCCTGGGCCACTTCTTTTTCGAGATCTCGATTTGTAGCTGCGATCAGACGAATGTTGACCGTCAGAGTTTTGGTCCCGCCGACGCGTTCAAACTCGCGCTCCTGCAACACGCGCAACAGCTTCACCTGCACTGCGGCGCTGAGGTCTCCAATCTCATCGAGGAAGAGCGTGCCGCCGTCGGCCAGCTCGAAACGACCTTTGTGTGTTTGTATTGCCGAAGTAAACGCGCCTTTCTCGTGACCGAAGAGCTCCGACTCGATCAGTGCTTCGGGAAGCGCAGCACAACTCACAGCTACGAATGGTCCATCGGTCCGTGGGCTCTCCTGATGAATAGCGCGCGCCAGCATCTCTTTGCCGGTTCCGTTCTCGCCGGTCAACAAAACGGTTGCACTCGTCGCGGCAACTGATCGCGCTTGCTTCAACACCCGCTCTAGCGCATGACTGGATCCCATCAAATGAGTGAAGCCGGGCGGACGGGATAGTTCCTCGCGCAGCCGGCGATTCTCAATCTCAAGCTGACGCATGCGCGCCGCCTGGTTGACGATGTGTAACAACTCGGCGGGATCGAGCGGCTTTTCAAAGAACCCGTAAGCGCCACGTTTCACTGCTTCCAAAGCGGCTCGTTTTGCATTACTGCCAGTAATCACGACAACCTGAAGCGGCGGATCCTGCGTGCGTGCGACGTCAATCAACGCCAAACCCTCGGCGATGTCATCAACGTTCGGAGGCAGGTGTAGATCACTCACCACTACGTCCACTTCTTCGTCGTTGATTTGCGCACAGGCTTCGTCTCGAGATGACGCTTGCAGCACTCGATAGTCTGAAGTTAGCGCCCAATAAAGACCACTGCGCACTGTATCGTCGTCGTCAACAACCAGTACTGTGCCCTTGGGCTGGGGTTGATTGGTCATCTCTCGAACCGGCTCTCTGTGTAACCTCTGTGTTCTCTGTGTCTCTGTGGTTGTTGTATCTGCATTCCTTAATAACCACAGAGACACAGAGAACACAGAGGCTGCACAGAGAAATCCAATATTAAGACACCACCTCGGAATTACTGCAGAGGAACGAGCGTAACGGGTATGCCTTGCGAAGGGTCTAGCCGCGCCCTTCTCTACTTTCTTTAGTTACGCGGTCGTGTGGAATCGATGGTAGCACGACGCGAAATGTCGTACCAGCGCCTTCGACTGAGTCGACTTCGATCGTACCGCCACTTGCCTTGATCACTTCCCGACAAGTGTACAGTCCGAGACCAATGCCGGTTTTCTTGGTGGTGGAGAACGGGCGAAAGAGGCGAGTTTCGATAAACGAGTGACTCATCCCGCGTCCGGTGTCGCTCACGGAGAATGTCGGCGCGCCCTTCTCTGTCTGGCCTGCCTCGATCGTGAGGGTACCGCCTCTTTCAGTCATTGCTTCGAGTGCGTTGAGAACGAGGTTTTCGATCACTTCTTCGACTCGGGCCTGGTCAGCGAATGCATACAAACTCGGAGGCAGTCGCGTGACGATCGCGTGTTTACCGCGCGATGGCTCGGCCGTCATCGCGAGTACTCTTTGAATGATGGGTATGAGATCAATTTTGCTGGGTCGCTTGTGTTCGCCGCTCAGGCTGGTTAATGGTCGCGAGAGCCGCGCGACGAGGGCTTTTAGTTTATCAGTCGCGCTCGTGAGTCCTTTCAAAGC
>DASTVU010000039.1:0-6379 GCA_035758935.1 Pyrinomonadaceae bacterium
TGTTATCGATGGCGCCCGATCGGACCAAAGCGGCGTCAGGCCGCCGCACTCCAAAGTGGCGCCCTCATCTATCTCTGAGATCTCTCTATACTGACGCTACATCCTAATTCTTTTAGAGCCTGCTCAAACTCAGTGCTTCTCTTCACACGCAACGCATCGTTTGGTTTAACCCGGACAACTGTTCCTTCCCCGACAACTGCTTCCAGGGCCACTTCGCAGTCGCCCGGATTTGAATTGATCAGGGTCAGAATCGAGTCGCACAAAGTCGAAAAATCGTCGTGCTGAGGTGTTCGCAATACCAGGAATTCGTTGTCCTTTGCTTTCGCGTCGATGCTCTGTAACTGGTCCACGATAATCGTTGGCGGATTGTCTTCGCTAAGTTCAAGGCGTCCGATAACGATCGTAGGCAGTTCATTCTGCGCTAATGCCGCGTGTTTGCGGTAGCCCTCCGGCCATAAGACGCATTTAGTGCTGCCCGCTTCGTCCTCAAGCCTGAAAAGCGCGAACTTGTCGCCTTTCTTGGTGGTGCGGATTTGGAGGTCACCAATAATCCCACCTACGGTGACGCGGATTCCACTAGTCAGGTCGGCCAGTTCGGTAGACCGCACGGCTTTCACTCTTTGCAGCGTTTCGAGATAGCGCTCGAGTGGGTGACCAGTGATGTAGAAGCCGAGAGCCGCCTTTTCTGCAGCTAACATTTCACTTGAAGTCCAGCCCTTGGCGGTCGGTGAAAGCTCATTGGCGTAGTCAATCTCTTCTGGCGTAGCGCCAAAAAGACCGTTCTGGCCGATTAGCTTTTCACGTTTAGCGCGCTGAGCTCGCGACAATGCAGCATCGATCGAGTTGAACAGACCGCCACGCCAGGCTTCAATAGGACGCCCGTCCTTAAGCGAGTCGAATGCACCGGCGCTGACAAGACTTTCAAAGACCCGCTTGTTGAGAGTGGTTGACTCCACGCGTTCGGCAAAGTCAAAGAATGACCGGAAAGGGCCGCTCTCCCGAGCCTCACAGATTGCTTTAACGATAGATTGGCCGAGCCCCTTAATGGCAGTTAGGCCGTATCGGATAGCGCCGCTTAAGGGAGTAAAGCCCGAATAGCTTTCATTAACATCGGGAGGCAGAAGGGCAATCTTCTGAGCGCGCAGCTCCTTTGAGTACTTAAACACTTTGGCGGCGTCCTGAGCTTCGCTCGAAAGCACCGCAGCATAAAAGTGTTCCGGATAGTGCGCCTTCAAGTAAGCAGTCTGGAACGCGAGATAGGCATAGGCAACGCTGTGGCTGCGGTTGAAGCCGTAATCTGAGAACTGGGCCATCAACGAGAAGATCTTTTCAGCCTTTTCCTGTTTGATGCCGCGGTCGACAGCGCCTGTGATGAACTTCTCCTCATGCACAGCCATCTCTTCGCGCTTCTTCTTGCCCATCGCGCGACGCATTAAGTCGGCTTCGCTAAGTGTATAGCCCGCAAGCTTCTGGGCGAGCTGCATTATCTGTTCCTGGTAGACGATGATGCCGTAAGTGTTGTTGAGGATCTCTTTCATCTGCGGCACCATATAACTAACCTTCTTCTTCCCGTGGTGTCGCTGAATAAATTCATCAACCATGCCCCCATCGAGCGGTCCAGGACGATAAAGAGCGTTGAGTGCCGCGAGGTCTTCAATGCCTTTTGGCTTCAGCTTCCGGCAGATCTCCTGCATGCCTGAAGACTCAAACTGGAAGACCGCTTCAGTCCTCCCATCTGCAAATACATTAAGCGCCTTAGCATCGTTAAGCGCTATCTCGGACCATTTAATCTCTTCACCAAGCAGCTGTTTAATGCTAGTTAAGCAGTCATTTATAACAGTTAAAGCGGTAAGCGCTAAAAAATCCATCTTAAGCATGCCGGTCTTTTCGAGGTCCGACATCACGTACTGCGTCGTAAGCTCTTCCTTACCCGAGACGGCTACCGGAATTAATTCCTGGAGCGGAAGCGGCGAGATGACCACGCCCGCGGCGTGGACTGAAGAGTGACGGGCACAACCTTCGAGGCGCTGCGCGATCTCAAGTATTTCTTTAACCTGCGGATTAGTCTCCACTTCCTTGCGGAGCTCAGGTACTTGTTCAAGTGCCTGACTGATGCTCACATTGCGGCCCCGGACCGGCGGGGGTATTAGCTTGGCTATCCGCTCGACGTCGGCATAAGGCACTTCGAGAGCCCTGCCGACATCCTTGATGGCGGCCTTCGAAGCCAGCGTTCCAAACGTTATGATCTGGCAGACCGAGTCGCGGCCATACAGACCGGCCACGTGATTGATGACTTCGCCTCTACCACGCACACAGAAGTCGATATCGATATCGGGCATGGAAACGCGGCCCGGGTTAAGAAAGCGCTCGAAGAGCAGATCGTACTGAAGCGGATCGACGTCCGTGATTTCGAGGCAATAGGCGACGAGCGAGCCGGCGGCGGATCCACGGCCTGGACCGACCGGAATTGAGTGTTCTTTAGCGTAGCGAACGAAGTCCCATACGATGAGGAAGTAGCCGGCAAACCCCATCTGTTTGATCATCTGGATTTCGTTTGTCAGTCGAGTCTGATAATCCGATAGAGCCTGCTTCAGTTCGCCTCGAGCGGCAAGTACGTCAAAGACCTGTTGGCGCCTTCGCTCAAACCCATCGCGAACCACTTTCTCGAAGTAGTCGTCAGCCGAGAGGCCTTGTTCCGACTGCGGAATCGGGTACTGAGGCAGGTAGTTGACGTTCTCAGGAAGCTTCAGTTCGCAGCGTTCGGCAATATCAACTGTTCGAGTCAAAGCCTCTGGAAGCTCGTCTCCAAAAATCCGCCACATCTCCTCCTGTGAACGGACGTAGAAGTATGGACTCTGGTAACGCAACCGGTTCGTGTCGTTGACCGTCTTGCCTGATCCGATGCAGAGCAGAACATCATGCGCTCTCGAATCTTCAGGCATCAGGTAGTGCGCATCGTTGGTCGCAACCAGCGGCACGCCTGTTCGTTTTGAGAGATCCACGAGCGACTTGCGAATGCGCTTCTGAGCGTCGAGACCATGCTCCTGGATTTCGAGGAAGTAGTTCCCTTTACCGAGAATCTCTTCAAACTCGATCGCCGCCTTCGCAGCCTCTTCACACTTGTCCTGGGCCAGGTACGCCGACGGAACCCCGGACATGCACGCTGAGAGACCGATTAATCCCTTGCTGTGCTCAGCGAGGAGTTCTTTATCGATGCGCGGCTTGTAGTAGAAGCCTTCGGTGTAGGCTTTCGAAGTCAACCGCACGAGATTCTGGTAACCCTCGTAGTTCTGGGCCAGCAGTATCAAGTGATGATTTGCCTTCTCACCAGGCGCGCTCGCGGCCTTCTCTTTGCGACTGCCCCGCGTGATGTAGGTCTCGCAACCAATAATCGGCTTCACACCACGACCCTTCATCGCGTTGTAGAAAGAGATCGCACCGTACATGTTGCCGTGATCGGTCATGGCACACGCGGGCATTTTCAATTCTTCAACCCGTTTGGAGAGAGGTTTGATTTGAATGGCACCGTCAAGAAGACTGTAGTCAGTATGAAGATGAAGGTGTACGAATTGTCGGTCCTGCATAATCTTTGTGAGCTTCGTTCTTTGTGCTTTGTACTTTGTCGCTAGAGCAAAGCACTAAGTACCAAGTTCAAAGTACTTTTATTCCCATTCAATAGTTGATGGTGGTTTCGAGCTAATGTCGTAGACAACTCTATTGATACCGCGAATCTCGGAAACGATTCGCGCTGAAACTCGCGCCAGCAGATCGTGTGGAAGTCGCGCCCAGTCGGCTGTCATTCCATCAACGCTTGTGACTGCGCGAATCGCGACTACGCGTTCGTATGTGCGCTCGTCTCCCATCACACCAACAGTCGAGACAGGCAATAACACCGGAAACGCCTGCCAGACTGAGTTGTAAAGTTCTGCGAGTCGCAACTCCTCATCGAGGATTCGATCCGCGGCTTGTACTAGACGGATCTTCTCCTCGGTGATATCTCCAAGAATGCGCACAGCCAAACCAGGACCCGGGAATGGATGGCGCCCAAGGATTTCTTCCGGAACTCCCAATTCTCTCCCAATCAAACGCACTTCGTCTTTGAACAACTCACGGAGCGGCTCGATCAGCTTGAGATTCATTTTCTCCGGGAGTCCACCAACGTTGTGATGACTCTTGATCACAGCCGATGGGCCACGCACGGAAACAGACTCGATGACGTCGGGATAGAGTGTTCCCTGCACCAGGTAACCGACGTCACCCAAACGCTTTGCTTCTTCCTCAAACACATCGATGAACACTTTGCCAATGCGTTTGCGCTTCTCTTCCGGATCGGTGACACCCTTTAGCGCTTCGAGGAACAGGTGACCCGCACGAACACCGGAGATATTTAACTTCATACTCTGTCGCAACAGCGCCAGAGTTGATTCAAACTCACCTTCACGCAAGAGACCATTGTCGACAAAGATGCACGTCTGTCGATCGCCGACGGCTTTGTGTACAAGCGCCGAGGCGACAGTGGAGTCAACACCACCAGACAATCCCGAGACGACGCGTCCTTCATCGCCAAGCTGAGCTCGAATGCGTTCGACTTGCTCTTCGATAACTGCTTCTGGCGACCAATCACCGCGACACCCGCAAACCGAGAAAAGAAAATTGCGCAGCACCTGCGCGCCGAGTGGTGTGTGGGCCACCTCCGGATGAAACTGGACGCCGTAAATTCCGCGCGATTCGTCTTCCATCGCATTCAAAGCGTCGTCAGTCAATGCAGTCACCTGAAAACCTGGCGGAATTTCGGTGACGTGATCGCCATGGCTCATCCAGACGTCGAGTTCCGGGGGCAACCCCTGGAACAATCGGCTCGTCACATCGAGGACTTTTAATCGCGCGTAACCGAACTCGCGATTGGGCGACGCCGCCACAACTCCGCCAAGCTCGCGTGCAAAGACCTGGAACCCGTAACAGATGCCGAGCGTGGGACAGTCGACAGACTGCAACAGTTGCGGATGAGGCTTGGGCGCGCCGTTGTCGTACACTGATGAAGGACCACCCGAAAAGATCAGTCCTTTCGGTGATTTTGCGTTGATTGCTTCGATTGGTGTGTTGAAAGGAAGTATTTCGCAGTAAACACCGGCTTCTCTGACGCGGCGAGCGATGAGCTGCGTGTACTGCGATCCGAAGTCAAGTATTATTACGGTTTCATGATTCTGGGTCATGGATTGGAAAGAGTGAATGATTATACTTTCGTCAGGAGCGAACTCAAAACTCTGTGAAATCCGTAGTTAGTTTTTTACTACTTTTTATGCTTTGCGTTGTCTCGACGCGTGGCGTAACAAATGATGCTCTCTTGTCTCAGCCGCTGACAGTGCGTTGGCGATACGAGTCGAGCGTCACAAATCTCACACCGGCATTCGATACCGAACGAATCTATCTCCCTCTCTCGGGTGGTCAGATCGTCGCGCTCAAAGCGAAAGACGGACAACTTTTCTGGCGCTCGGAAATCGGAGGCGAACTCTCTGCTTCACCGATCGCAGATGAAAACGCGATCTACGTAGCTTCCGAAACAAAGGTCGAAGCAAATGGATCACAGAAGTCGGCGGGCGCTTTGCGCGCACTCGGTCGGGAAGGCGGTGTGACGCAATGGATGACGCCGTTGGTCCGGCCGCTCCGCGGTGCACTCGCGCTCAGTCATGGAAAAATATTTGCGGGCGGCCTCGACGGCAGAGCTTACGCGTTTGATAAGCGGACCGGTGGCGTGTTGTGGTCGATACCGTACTCGCTTGAGTTCAGTGGGCAGGCTGTTGTGAAAGACGGCAAAGTGTATCTCGGCAGTGAAGACGGAACTCTTTTGGCGCTCGATGAAGCCTCCGGCACCCTTCTCTGGCGCTACCGAACCAAGGGCGCGATACATGGACCAGTTGCTGTTAATAAAAAGGACGTCTTCTTTGGTTCGGGTGATGGATATGTTTATTCAGTGAGCACTGACAAAGGTAAGTTGCAGTGGCGTAAACGAACGGGCGCCGGCGTCGAAGCCGTGGTGCTCGCGGGCGAATCACTTCTCGCCGCATCGCTCGACAACTTCGCCTACCTGCTCAACCTTAAAGGCACGATGCTCTGGAAAAAACAACTTCCCGGCCGCATCTCCGCCCAACCCCTCGCGGTAGCCCAAACCGCCCTCTTCACACCGCTGTCGAGTTCCGAAGGTGTCGTACTCGGATTGAAGGATGGCAAACAAGTCAACACTCTTCCGGCTGGCGAGGAACTAACAAGCTCCGCGTCCCCAATCATCGTCGGCGACGCCGTAATTCTCACCACAGAACACGGCTTGCTGGCCTTCGCTCGGCCCTCAGACTCCGCTTCTAAGCCAAATCGCAATTAGTCA
>DASTVU010000040.1:0-6837 GCA_035758935.1 Pyrinomonadaceae bacterium
ATCAAACCACGGGCGGCCACGGAGGGCCGCCCCTACAGTTACGCCCAAATCGGATTCGGGATGAAGAATATGCGACGTAGTACTGTCTTCTACTTAGTTGCTTGTTCAATCGCAGCGCTCATACCGCTTTTGTCTGCGCGGCATGAGACTGCCGCAAGACCGGCTCCAGCGGTCACATTTCCGGGCTGGCCTTCCACATTCGAAGGCAAGACTCTGACGCCCATCGCTCTCAACGAAATGGAGAAAAGCTTCGCATCCGACTTTCCCGGTCGAATCGCCCGCTTCACCGACGGTGAACGGGAATTAATCATTCGCTGGGTGACTGAACCTACGCGCATGCTGCATCCTTCGTCTGACTGTTTCCAGGGACTTGGATATACGGTTAAGCCACTTGCCGCGCACCGCGACGAACGCGGCACGCTGTGGACAAGATTCGCCGCGACCAAAGACAACGAGCGGCTGATCGTTTTTGAACAGATTCATGCTGACTCCGGTGAAACGTGGACTGACGTGTCTGCGTGGTACTGGTCAGCATTGCAACAGGAAAGTGGCTCGTGGTGGGCGATTACGGTAGCGGAGAAAGAGCCTTGATTCTGCTAATATCGGGTCCTCTTAAATCCCCTTTCGGAGGAAACGATGGCCGCAACCCCCAGAATGCCAGGCCGTGTTAATGATCGACGGCTATACATACTCGCAGCGATTCTTATCCCACTGATCGTACTCGCAGGTTTTGCACGCACGTACTACCTAAAACCATTCTTCGCGACACCCGATCTTCCAGGACGTATCGTTCACCTGCACGGCATCATCATGACCTCGTGGGTCATTCTGTTTATCGTGCAGATTTCTCTGGTAGAGACACGTCGGACCAGAATTCATCAACGTCTCGGAATCCTGGGCAGCGTTTTAGCCGCACTGGTTGTTATCGTCGGTATTTTGACAGCGCTTTACGCTGCGGCTCGTGGTGCGAGTCCTGGTCCACCGGCTCTCGCATTTCTGATCATTCCGATCGGCGATATGGTGATCTTCTCAGTGCTGATCGGATTGGCTCTTTACTTCCGCCGCAAGCTGGATGTTCATAAACGTCTCATGCTGCTGGCTGCGATCAACTTGTTGACTCCGGCCATTGCGCGGATTCCGCTGGAGTTCATCACCACTTATGGGCCACTCGCGTTCTTTGGCCTGACAGACTTGTGTTTGCTTGCGTGTGTTGGATTCGACACGATCAAGCATCGTCGCCTGCATCCGGTGTTCTTGTGGGGTACGCTCTTTGTCATTGTTATGCAGCCATTGCGATTGTTGCTGGCCCAGACTAATGCGTGGATTAATGTCGCTGCGGCGTTAGTCAGGCTTGTAAGTTAAACCGAGGGCGGCCACGGAGGGCCGCCCCTACAGTACAAATCATGACGACCAAATATCTAATCGCATTTGGAATTGTTGGGTGTTGTTTGTGTCGCCGGTTCAGTTGACTTGGACGAATACCCGCTTAGTCAACTCAACACGCTTTCTATGGAGGTTAGCTAAGCCGGTTCCAAGTCAGTAGAGGACAGATTATGAAGAGAATTGCTTCATCCGTGATTTTGATGTTGTTACTGAGCTGCGGCGTGTTTGCGCAGACCGCACCTGACGCGGCCGAACTAACTAACCTGTTAAATGACTTTTTAGCGGGCGCTTCACGCAACGATCCAGCGATCCACGAACGCTTCTGGGCCGACGATTTGATCTACACGCGTTCCGCTGGACGCCGTGTGAACAAGTCGGAAGTAATGCACGATGTGCGTTCTACACCGGCTCCCAAACCGACGGATCCCAAAACTGTCTACACTGCGGAGGACATCAGGATTCAACAGTACGGCGATACGGCTGTCGTCGCATTTCGCCTCGTGGCAACCACGGAAAGCGGCGGCGCCAAACACGTCGCCAACTTGCTCAATAGCGGCACCTTCGTTAAGCGTGCCGGTAAGTGGCAGGTCGTGAACTGGCAATCGACACGCATGCCACGCACTGAAGTTGAAAGCAAGAGCGAAGTCACTTCAGCCAACACTGCATTTCATGACGCGATTCTAGCTGCCAATCTCGATCAGATTACCGCATTGACCGATTCCACATTCGTCTGGACACACGGCTCCCTTCAAACCACGCGTCAACAACTGCTCGACGATCTACGTGCGCGAAAAGTGAAGTATGGAAAGCCTGATCCGGCTAAGGTGAGTATTTCCGTCTACGGCGATACAGCCATCGTTCACGGCTCAAACTACACGCTCACATTTATCAACCAGTTGGGCGTCTGGCGGGCCGTTTCCCTCCACACGAGCGCCTAAAACTCTTCTGCCGAAAACTCTTCTGTTTGTGTCTTTTGTGCCTTTTTGTGGCTAACTACGGCTTTCGTGGCCGCGGCGCCGGCGTCTCAGCCGGAGCGGCATCCATCTGCGCGCGGCGCTGCTCGAGCTTCGCTCGTAACAGGTCTACTTCCGAGTCCGCGTTCGAAACTGCGCCTTCCAAACGCGATCGACTCGTTTCGGCAAGTTTCAACTGTGCCTGAACCCTGTTTCTCTCGCTCTCAAGCGATTTCTTGCGTGCATCACGAGCCGCTTCAGGACGCGTGCTTCCGTAACCCGCGGTGGAAGCTTCAATATTCTCAGGCCGTAGCGCCCAGTCGATCTGCTCAAGCTTTGATTCAAAGTCGGCAATCTTGGACTGAACATCCATCAACTGCGAACGCAACTGCTCGGCACGCTGTTCGGCGCGCGTGAGTCGCTCCATGTCGAGCTGATAACGATCGTCTTCCTGCATCTGGGTCAGCTTGTTGTTAAGCCTGTCCACTTGCCTCGAAAGATCGCCGATCGTTTGCTGCGTTTTTTCCTCTTCGGTCGGCTCAGGAACGGTGACTTTAGGCTTCCAGCCTTGCAGTTGCTCGTCTTTGGAGGCGTCTTTGGTGGAATCAGCCGTGCTGATGATTTTTACGTCCCCGTCAGGCGTGGCACTCTTGGTCGCGTCAGGAGGAGCGATTGTAGGATTCGTGATCACGGGTTTTGGCGCTGCCGGCACGCTCCGGCGACGCTTTTTCCGCCGCGTTTGCGCGTCGCCCTCTACCAGGCAGAAGCTGACAATCAAGCACGCTGCAATGAGGAACTTGATGTATTTACGAATCCAAACAGGCATGGTGGTGCTCCTTTACCGCCTCTAAGATACCCCGCAACTAAAGATGCCATCAAGCTTCAGCCCGATGCTCCGAGGCTTTCACGAGCCGTTTGGCGTGCCCGTTCCAAAAACTACATCCGCCGTGCCACCACTTCGTACAGCGCATTCTTGAAAAACACGCGCTTGAGCCGATCTCCGACGTGCCGTGGCGGCTGTTTGCGTGCTCGTGCCCGAGCCTCATCAATGTTGCTTTTCGAGCTCAGAATCTGCAACGGCAAATTCTCGAACAAATTTGCTGCGGCTTCGAGCGTCAGGTGAATCGTGTGGTCGGCAAACGGCCCGACCTCGTAAGGTACACCAATCGCCCTCCAACCCGAATGCAATCCGGCGACAACTGCGTACATCGGATGATGAACGTTTACGGTGAAATAGAGCAAACCACCGGGAGCAAGAACCCTCGCGAGCTCACCCACAATCCGCTCCGGCGATTCAGCATGATCAACTACGTTGTCACAAAGCACGACATCGAAACTCTGATCTGCAAATGGCAAACGCTCGCCACACGCCGCGACAGTTTTCGCACTGCGCTGCCAGCCCGGAAATAAACGTCCATAACTGACGGCGAGTGGATCCACGCCGATTCCAAGCTCTGATCCGAAATAGAAGATCAGTCCATGCGCCCCGCTGCCGACTTCAATAACACGAGCGTCCGAACTTATCGGTTGAAACGTCTCGAGCAACTCGCGCACACGATGCGACGATCGCTTCATCGCATTGATGATCTCTTCTTCATGCCCGCGAACGTGTTCCGCCTTGCGTTCCTGGTAAGCGAGTTGCCGTTCAAGTGCCCGGTGCGCAAGCTTTTGCCTGGTTCTATCCCGCCAACTCATTAACGTAGCTTTTCTTTTGTGCGTTTTGTGCTTTATGTGCCTTTTGTGGCTAGAAAGGCTGAACGTTAAAGCTGATATTCATTGCCGGGGCGGCATTGGTCAGCGCTTCGATCCGGATCAGTTGCGCGCCTGCCGTGGCGTACTCACGTACATTCTGCGGTGTAATCTTTCCTGCACACTCAATCGCGACCGAGTTTAATAACTCCTTCGCGATTCCGGCGAGCCGCCCGAATTCAGTCGCGTCGAGATCCCTGATCACAACTACATCAGCGCCCGCTGTGACAGCTTCCTTTACATCACTCTCACTCGAAACTTCTACCGCGACTCGGTGGAGATAACCCAACTTCTCCTTCGCTGTCTTAACAGCGTTCGACACGCCCCCGAGAATCGAAACATGATTTGACGTCACGACCACCCCGTCGTCCAATCCGAATCTACCGTTAGCCCCGCCGCCAAGTTCGACAGCGTATCTTTCCAATGGCCGCAGACCGGGAGTGGTGGCGCGCGTGTCTGCGATCTGAGCCCCGGTGCCTTCTACCGCCTTCACGTACTGGTTCGTCAGCGTCGCAATTCCGGAAAGTCGTTGCAGGAGATTGAGCGCGGTTCGTTCGGCGGAGATCAGCACGTCAGCAAAGCCGATCATGCGCGCGATCACTTTGCCGGCCTCGACCGGTTCGCCATCAGAAACAAAGGCTTCCAGTTGTTGCTGTGAGTCGAGTGTCAGAAAGACTTCTTCCGCAGCTTCCAATCCCGCGACGATCATGTTTTCGCCGGCTACGAAACGTGCGCGAGCACGCGTGTTACGGGCAATGATCGACTGCGTGGTGATGTCGCCACGTCCGAGGTCTTCGCGTAAGAAGAGACCGATCTGCGCGTAGAGTGCGCCTTCGTCAACCCAGTTCATTGTAGGTTCTCGACTGTCTGTTGAAGTTGGGAAGACTGTTGCGCGATCGCAGCGATGCGTTCACGTACTTCGTTGACCCGCTCCACCGGAGCTCGCTCCACAAAGTTCGGATTGCCGAGTTGCGCTTCGAGCTTTGTTGCTTCTGTTTGCAGCTTTTCCTGTTCGCGCTGTAAGCGACGGCGTTCCTGTTCGAAGTCGATCAAGCCTTCGAGCGGCACGGCCAACTCGGCGCCTCCAGACAAAACCGCCCGCGCCGAAGCCTTTGGCGCGTCGAGACGCTCACCGACAGTAACTTCAGAAGCACGAACCAGCCGCGAGATCTGCTCTCGTGCGGATGAAAAGACGCGACGCAGTTTTTCGTCCAGCGATGCGACTACAACCGGAATTCGCTCGACCGGCTTGATGTTCATCTCGGAACGAATGTTTCGCACGCGCGAGATCAGCTCAATGATGGCCTGCATTTCCGACTCGGCCGCTTCGTCGATCAAGTTCGCCGCGCCTTCGGGATATGCAGTTAGCATAACTGTTGGTTGCGCGCCGGCGTAAGCCGCATGCAGACGTTTCTCGCCGGGCAAACGCTGCCACAACTCCTCAGTGATGTAAGGCATGAACGGATGCAACAGACGTAGTGCATGTTCGAGCACGGTTAACAATCTGGTACGAGCTTCCGTGCGTGCGGCGCTGTCTTGTTCCGCTGTTACATCCGCTTTTGCAAGCTCGATGTACCAGTCGCAGAAATCGTCCCAGAAGAAATGATAGAGAATCTGTACCGCTCCATGAAACTCGTAAGCATTGATCGCGGCGTTGAGATCTCGTGCCGCGTGGTTGAGTCGCGAAACGATCCAGCGATCGTGAAGCGCGGTGCTTTGTTCGAGTATTTCGGGTTTGACTTCTGCGCCTTCTGAATTCAGCAGACAGAAACGTGCGGCATTCCAGATCTTGTTTGCAAAGTTGCGATACGACTCGACCTGCTTTTCATTCCAACGTGTGTCGGTGCTACCGACCTGCGCTAGCGTAAGACGCGTTGCATCGACACCAAATTTGTCGAACACGTCGATCGGATCGATACCGTTCATTTTCGTCTTCGACATGCGCTGGCCCTGGCCGTCGAGAACTGTGCCGGTGATGTAAACGTCGGCGAACGGTTCATCGCCGACAAACTTCAGCCCCATCATCACCATGCGCGATACCCACAGGAAGATGATGTCACGCGCCGTTACTAGCACGGATGTGGGATAGAAAGTCTTTAGATCCTGAGTGTCGTTGGGCCAGCCGAGCGTTGAGAACGGCCAAAGCGCGGAAGAGAACCAGGTATCGAGAACGTCCGGATCCTGCGTGAGCTCACTCGTACCTGCCTTCGCACGCGCTTCTTCTTCAGATCTGGCAACGATGACGTCACCACTCGGCGTGTACCAGGCAGGAATCTGATGGCCCCACCAGAGTTGACGGGAGATGGTCCAGTCGCGCAGGTTCTCAAGCCAGTCAGTGTAGACTTTCCGGTACGGCGTTTCCGGAGTGAATCGCGGCAACTGCTCGCGCGCCATCAAATCGAGGGCGAGGTCGCGCAGATGGTCCATCTTCATGAACCACTGTGTCGAGATCAGAGGCTCGATGACAGTCTTGCAGCGTTCACATTTTGAGATCGAAAACTCGTAGTCAACTATTTTTTCCAGCAGTCCCAGACCCTCAAAATCGACGACGACTTTATCGCGTGCTTTGTAACGATCGAGTCCGGCGTAGTCTGCTCCTGCGTCCGCAGTCATTTTTGCATGTGGATCGATCACGACCACCTGTTGAAGATTATGACGCAGACCCATTTCGTAGTCGTTTGGATCGTGTGCCGGTGTGATCTTCACTGCGCCTGTACCAAACTGCGGATCGACGTACTCGTCGGCAATGATC
>DASTVU010000041.1:0-5547 GCA_035758935.1 Pyrinomonadaceae bacterium
GATCCGCAGAGCGTCGCACAAATGTTCGGCAAAGTCGGCAATATCGACATCCTCGTGAACAACGCGGGCATCGCTGAAAGCGCAACGGTCGTCAACACCACCGACGAGCTCTGGCATCGTCACCTCGCGATTAATCTCTCCGGCACTTTCTACTGCACGCGCGCTGCACTGCCTGCGATGCTGAAGAAAGGTTGGGGACGCGTGATAAACATCGCTTCCATCGCGGGGAAAACCGGCGCGCCTTACATCGCCGCGTACTCGGCATCGAAGCACGGTGTTTTGGGCCTTACGCGTTCGATCGCGCTCGAAGTCGCCACGTCAGGAATCACCGTCAACGCGATCTGTCCAGGTTATGTCGATACTGAAATGACGTCGCGTGGCGTCGAGCGAATAACATCGCGAACCGGACGCACTGCCGAAGAAGCTCTGGATACACTCAAAAAGATGAGTCCCCAGAATCGCCTTGTGACACCTGAGGAAGTCGCTGCCCTCGCACTCTTGCTTGCATCAGATGAAGGCCGCGGCATAACTGGTCAAGGCATCAACGTTGATGGTGGGTCGGTGCTTTTCTAGAAAAATAAGGTATCCCGGAACGTACTGTAGGGGCGGCCCTCCGTGGCCGCCCGTGGTTTTGAATCGTGTTCGCCAAACTCGAGATTGTCGATTCCTGAATCGCGTGATCAAACCACGGGCGGCCACGGAGGGCCGCCCCTACAGTTGAACCTATACGCTCAATTTATATACCAGACGAATCGGCAATCCCATGATGTTGAAGTAGTCGCCGTCGATCTCTTCGATGAAGAGCGACGCTTTCCCTTGTATGCCGTAAGCTCCCGCTTTACCGAACGGTTCGCCTGTGCCGATGTACCAATCGATCTCGTCGCCGCTCATCTCTGCAAAGCGCACACGCGTGGTTTCGTAAGCAACGCGGGTCTCACCTCCAACACGCACGACTGCCACACCAGTCAGAACGTCGTGCCATGTTGCATTCAGTAGATCGAGCATTCTTCTCGCGTCCGCCTCGTCAACCGGTTGCCCGAGGATCTGGTTTGCGACGACAACGGTTGTATCCGCGCCCAGCACCAACCCGCGGTCCAAACCACTTGCAACCTTCTCTGCTTTCGAACGCGCGAGTCGTTGCACATAAGCTGCGGCTTCTTCGTCGGGTAACAATGTTTCGTCAATTCCGGCGACGATAACTTCGTGTGCCCAGCCCGCGCGCTCCAGTATTTCCGCTCGTCGAGGACTGCCTGATGCGAGCACCAGTTTTTCGCGGAGATGATTTGCGTTTTGTTTCATGATTAGTCTATAGCATAAACATGAATCAGTTGATCAAATCGTTACCGGGAGTGTTGCGCGCCGCGGGCGACTCGACAGAGGTCGCCGAAGCCGCGGCCATTGCGGCGTGGAAGCACGCTGCAGGTGACGGTTTGAAAGAACACGCTGTGCCGTTGAAACTGGAAGATCGGACGCTGACAATCGCAGTCGCGGATGCGATATGGCAGAAACAGTTGACCTCCATGAGAGGACAACTTCTCTTCCGAGTTAATTCAATCCTCGGTAAACCACTCGTCGGCGCACTGGATTTCATCGTCGATTCTAAGATCGCGAAACCATCCGTGGAACAGCCGGCACAACGGGACGAGGTGCTCGACAACGAAGTGCCGCTCGAACTATGGTCGGCGGCCAACGCGATTCATGACAAAGAGCTGCGCAGGAAATTCCTGAAGACTGCTTTACTTTCATTGAGACACAAAGATTAGAACATGCCCATCAATCAATCGGACATCGAAAAGGTCGCACAACTGGCCCACCTGGAACTGGCTGAGGAAGAGCTAAAAACATTTGGTCCACAGATAGCTGAGATTGTCAGCTACGTCGAACAGCTCAATGAGATCGATACGAGTAACGTCGAACCCGCGCTTGGTGGTCTAACCGCTGAAGGTGAAAAGACTGATACGTCGCGCGCGGACGAGATTGAAGGCTCGCTTGGACAGAAGGTTGCACTGGCTGAAGCACCGGACCCCGCGTCGGGACACTTTCGGGTTCCAAAGGTGCTCTGAATAGAATTTATGTCGCGTCAAACTGTTGAATTTTCAATCACCGCAGCTGAGAAGTTGAACGAGACTCTCAACGCGTTTCTCCAGATCGATCGTGAGGGAGCGTTGCGGCGCGCGGAGGAGATTGAGCAGAGCGGTCATGCTGGGCCACTGGCCGGGATTCCGATTGCCATCAAAGACAATATTTGCGTCAAGGGTTTGCAGGCATCGTGTGGGTCGAAGATTCTCGGCGATTATCATCCGCCTTATAACGCGACCGTTATCGAACGACTGACAAACGCCGGCGCAGTCATCATCGGGAAAACAAACTGCGACGAGTTTGCGATGGGCTCGTCAAATGAAAACTCCGCCTTTGGACCAGTGCGCAATCCGTGGGACACCACACGCGTTTCCGGTGGTTCGTCGGGAGGATCTGCTGCCGCCGTCGCTGCCGGAATCGTTCCTGTCGCACTCGGCTCTGATACCGGCGGTTCAGTGCGACAACCCGCATCGCTCTGCGGCGTTG
Source organism: Pyrinomonadaceae bacterium (assembly GCA_035758935.1). Taxonomy (GTDB): domain Bacteria; phylum Acidobacteriota; class Blastocatellia; order Pyrinomonadales; family Pyrinomonadaceae; genus PSRF01. The sequence goes on from DASTVU010000041.1 coordinate 2,566, forward strand.
TCGGTTTGAAACCGACTTACGGTCGCAACTCTCGTTACGGTCTCGTCGCGTTTGCATCTTCACTTGATCAGATCGGCATCTTTGCCCGCGAGGTCGAAGACGTGGCCCGCGCGCTCGGCGTCATCGCCGGACGCGACAATCACGATTCAACGACCGCGGATGTTCCTGTCCCCGACTACACAGCGTCACTCACGGGAGATCTGAAAGGCGCGCGTCTCGGGTTTCCGCGCGCTCTGTTCGGTAAAGGACTGGATGACGAAGTGAAACAATCGGTCGAGAGCGTGGTCGACGTTTATCGCGAGCTCGGAGCTGAGATTGTCGACGTCGAACTGCCGAGCGCGGGCTATGCGATCGCTGTCTACTACATCATCGCCACCGCTGAAGCTTCTTCAAACCTCGCTCGATTTGATGGCGTTCGCTATGGATTCCGCGCGGAGGATGCACCCGAGTTGCGGCAGATGTATCGCAAGACTCGCGAAGAAGGATTTGGACCAGAAGTCAAACGTCGCATCATGCTCGGCACTTATGTCCTCTCAGCAGGCTATTACGACGCTTACTATCGCAAGGCCCAACAAGTGCGCACCTTGATCAAAAACGACTTCCTCAAGGCGTTTGAAAGTTGCGACGCCATCATCACACCCACATCGCCAACACCCGCATTTGCCATCGGCGAAAAGGTGGACGATCCGCTCGCCATGTACTTAAACGATATCTACACGGTGACGGCGAATCTGGCGGGTGTCCCGGGCATCAGCGTTCCCTGTGGCCTCTCGTCGGAACGTCTGCCGATCGGATTTCAACTGATTGGGCCATACTGGTCCGAGCCGGTGCTATTCAAGCTAAGCCACGCTTACGAACAGGCACGGCCCTTCCTGGAACGACCGCCAATCAGCGCTTCGTAACCACAGATGACACGGATTTTTTACGATCGGCCTTATCGGGGATGAGGTCGCCGGTGAAGATCTCGACCACTCCTTTGGCGGTGCCGACGACGGGAGTCACGTCGAGGCCGACGTGAACGGCGCCCGGTAACAGGCCCTTCTTTTTGATCTCGTAACCAGCCAGGCCAACGGCAAAAATCGACCCGATAATCGGAATGGGTTTGATGAGGCGCTTTGCAATGCCCCAGCCACCGGCCCTGATAATTCTGCGTTTTACAGTCGTCATCGTTTACCTCTAAACGTGATAGCATGCATTTCGATGCGACTCAAGCTGTTTTGGCTGGCCTGCGCAATTATCGCAATTGCGTTGCTACTTTCCTGTCGTCCGGGCGCCGGTAACAAGAACCGGCTCCTAATCTACACGCCACACGGTCAGGATCTCCTGAAAGACTTCATCGCACGCTACAAACAACAGCATCCGGACGCCGACGTGCAGTTTCTCGACATGGGTTCGCGCGAGATTCTGGAACGTGTGCGCGTCGAACGAAACCGGCCGCAGGGGGATCTCTGGTGGGGCGCTTCCCACATGACTTTTCAGACCGCCGCTGAGGAGAATCTGCTCCTCGAGTTTCGCCCAACGTGGGCCGACAAGGTACCTGCTTCGTCACGTGACGCGGGGGACCGCTGGTACGGCACTTACGAAACGCCCCAGGTAATCGCTTACAACAGCGACGCCCTCAAGCCCGAAGAGGCGCCGCACGACTGGGACGACGTTCTCGATCCGAAATGGCGTGACAAGATCCTGATTCGTAATCCAAATCCATCAGACACAATGCGCGTGATCTTCGGCGCGATGATCTGGAGGTTTTACAAAGACACAGGCTCAACGGATAAGGGCTACGATTGGCTTCGTAAGCTCGATGCAAACGTTCACGAATACACTGCCGACGGTACACTCCTGATGCAGAAACTTGGGCGGCGCGAGGGCCTGGTCACTCTGTACAACATGCCCGACGTTCGGCTTTACAAAGAGCAGAAAAACTTTCCGGTTGGATATGCGGTGCCGGCAAGTGGCACGCCTGTGATCATCGACGGCATCGCGATCATTCGTGGTGGACCAAACGCGGAAGAAGCAAAACGATTTTATGAGTTCGTGACAACGCCCGAGAGTCTGGCTTACGCGGCTCATAAGTATTACCGCCTCCCCGTGCGGACTGATCTCGATCGTTCTCAACTGCCGGCGTGGATGAATGAACCGTTCACACGTATGCCTCTCGATTGGGACCTCTTGCGCAAGAACGGCAGCGATTGGTTAAGATACTGGGACACTGAGATTCGAGATCGCCAATAGATGCCGCTTCTCTCGCTGAAAAACCTCTCCCGCACTTTCGGAACCACGCGCGCGGTAGCGGACGTCTCTCTGGACGTTAATCAGGGCGAGTTCTTCGGACTGCTTGGACCATCGGGCTGTGGCAAGACTACGACTCTGCGCATGATCGCGGGTCTTGAGAAACCCAACCTCGGCACGATCGAATTTCAAGACGCCGACATCACGAATCTCCCGCCCGAACGCCGCGGCTTCGGCATGGTCTTTCAGAACTACTCACTCTTCCCGCATCTCAACGTGTTTGAAAACGTCGCCTTCTGACTGCGTGCACGTCACAAAACCAAAGCTGAGATGACCGAGCGCGTCACCAGCGCGCTTGAATTGGTCCAACTTCCCGGTTATGAGAAACGCGCGATGGACGAGCTCTCGGGCGGCCAGCAACAGCGCGTCGCGATTGCACGCGCGATCGCAATTGAGCCGGCGCTCTTGCTGTTTGACGAACCACTCTCGAACCTCGACGTCTCGCTTCGTGAAGAAACACGCAGCGAGCTGCGCGAGCTCGTCACACGTCTCGGTCTCACGGCTGTTTACGTCACACACGATCAGGAAGAAGCGTTCGCCCTCTGCGATCGCATTAGTGTGATGGTTGGTGGAAAACTCATGCAAACGGGTCGCCCGCGCGAGTTGTACGAACAGCCGTCGGAGATTTCAGTCGCGAGTTTTCTAGGAAGAAACAACCTGATCAAAGCGAAGCGTTTGAGTTCGAGTAAAACC
>DASTVU010000042.1:0-4571 GCA_035758935.1 Pyrinomonadaceae bacterium
GACGGTTTACTGAATATGTCTTCGGACCACCAGGGATGCATTTCCGCGATGCGGAATCCTGAAGCGACCGATGGATCCGCTTCGGCCCACGCTTTCGCTTCGTCAGCGGACTTGGCTCGAAATACGTAAACTCCGTCGATCGCTCCGCCGTCGGTGAGTGGACCAGCAAGAATTGCCTTGCCGGAGTCGAGCATTGACATCACATAGTTGACGTGGTCCTGGTGGAGACGTTTCGTTTCCTCGCTCTCGGTGGCAGACCATTTCGGGCCGTGCTTCAACAGCGCCATGTGAAACTCGACGAGTTTGTGGGCGGGCTCCGCTTTCTGCTGTGAAGAAACCATTGCCGACGACACAACAAGAAGCACTACGCATGCTAAAAACTTTTTCATTTCTAAACTCCTAGAAACCTTTTGTGAACCCTGCGTTCATTACTGGTTCGCGCCGAGGAAACTGAAGCAACAGTCCGAGGGCTGAGATGATAAGCAGGAGGTAATAGTGACGATGGCCAGCCACAAAAAAATCCAGTATCCCGAGCAGCGCCGCAACTTCGTTTATCGCCCAGCCCACCACGTACGCCTGTTGGACCATCATTGTTTGTTGCTGGTCGACAGCCCGGCTTAACAACTTGCTTCTTATCAGAAAAGAAATCAGCGTCGTTGAAATGCCGACGAGGAGCAATACGAGTGACAGAGTAGGATTGGGAGTAAGGTCTTCCGATGGTTTTGCGAAGATCGTCAAGACGAAAAAACCAGCAAGACTCAGAAACATAGCCGGCCAGAGGGTGCGTAGGGTGCGGAGTGTCAGTTCGATGGTCGCGTGCGGATTGTTCTGATTCATCGGTTGAGTGTTCATAGGGTTTGGAGTCAAACCAAATACGCTGAAGGCGTTCGCTAATTTCAGCCCAGGGTTCGAGCGAAGCGAGAACCCTGGGATCAAAAATTAAAAAAGCGAGTTAACCCTGAAAGGGTTCGCCAATTGCCGAACCCTTTCAGGGTTGGCCGCGAATATAAATTACCTGTCCCAGGGTTGTCGCGCGTGCGCGCTCCAACCCTGGGCTGAAATTAGCGAACGCCTTCGGCGTAAATTAAATCAATCGTGGTTTTCCGGCCTTTTGGTAAAGCCGGAAACGTCCCAACGACTCTCGACGTTTTTGAATAGCCTCAGGCTGTTGAAGAATGCACTCGAACCACCACCGGCAAGCTTCGAACCTTCTTGACCCGCAATCTTGGAGCCTTCCTGACCGGCGATCTTGGAGCCTTCCTGACCGGCGATCTTGGAGCCTTCCTGGCCGGCGATCTTGGAGCCTTCTTGTCCGGCGATCTTGGAGCCTTCCTGGCCGGCGATCTTCGAACCTTCCTGGCCGGCGATCTTGGTGCGAGGTGATCCGCTGGCGCCTGCCGCAGCTGCGGCCGCCACCGCGGGCCGCTCGTCGAGTGGTACGCCTGACTTATAACGGTATCTCGCTCCCACAGGAACTTCAGCGTTAACCTGCTCAACTTTGCGTAGACTGACCTCGTACAAATACTTCTTCAGAAAACCAGTCCACGACAATTTCTTTGTCTTCGCCTGTTTTGTAAACCAGAGGCTCTCGTAATTCTTCTTCGATACTTCATATCCCTCGCGCGACCAGGGAAAGAACACCGAAACTCCATTCGAATACTGATAGCCACCGCCACTAAACCCACTCAGGATCACGGCGTTCTTCAACTCATCCAGCACGGCTCCGCAAGCGATTTGTACGTCTTTCAGCAGCTTTGTATCTTTGCCACTACCAAGCTCTTCCACCACTCGCCCGCATTCTCGATCGAGCAGTTCGCAAAAGTCGCCGAGATCGACATTCTGATCGTACATGTACGACTGGCACTTCCAGTGTACGTACAAAATCACTCTTTCCATCTGCCGGTAGATTCGACTCTCCGGATCTTCAAAACACTCAAGCAGCGCTTTAGAGAGTTCCTCGAATGCGGAAGCAAGACCTTCAAACTTAGACAGATCCCACGCAGCCATGTCGACTGAAACGCCGCCGACCGTATATTCGTCCTGAGTACGAATGAACTTTTTCACGAAGAGCTCCGCAACATCGCGAGTGTTCATATTGCGGTTTTGTTCCTGCGCCAGACAGCCGAGTATCTTCGCGTAGGTCCAACCCGCGCTCGGGACGCTGCCTTCAGATGCGATCATTGTGTGGGCAATCTTATTAAACTGATAACCAACTTCGAGCATGCCCATCACGCAGCTATCAAACCCGAGGATGTCGAGCTTTTGACCGAGCAATTTTGTGGTCACGATCTCTTCTAACTCATCGTCAAAATCATATTCCAGAGCGATTGCGTCCAACGTCTCCTGATCGTGAATCGCTGCCAAAAGGAGAGTCCGAAAAAACTTTTTCATGTTCATCGACTTGCCTGAAGATTCATCTTTAAATAAGCCGATGTCCTGAAAGCCGAGCGAGTGTCCCGAGAAGATCAACGCATACTTGTCTGCACGACGTCCCTTCGTGACATATCCGTTGTCTTCGACCTCCACCTTGTTTACGCACCAGTCAATGAAATTGAGGATGGAACGCATGTCAGCGGCATTTTCATTGTGTTTAGGCGTAACCGGGTGGAGTTTGTCTTCTACTGTGTAAGAGCGCACGTACCGGGGTTTGCCCGGCTTTGAAAAGTCACAATAGAGCGTTGGAATCGCGGGCGAGTTGCCATCGTAGTAAACAAACAGGTTGGGAGTGTTGTCGCCTGCGTCCGCTACGCTCTTGATTTGTTCCATGGCGTAGGCCATGTCAACGGCGAGATTATTGTCACCCGCCATGTAGATCATTATGGTCCATTCTTTTTGCTTCATTCTGGGCCTCCTTGAAAGGGCAATCCACAGGTTACACAGATTAAGAATCTGTTTACCTGTAGATGGGGGGTTATTTGAAATCCTTGATTAGCACGATGTCTCTCGTTGCTGACCAGCGGTATGTTGCGATCTTGCCGTCGCGCGAGATCGCAAAACTGGTTACGAATTCGGATTTGTAATTCGTTAGTTGTTTTGGCGAGCCGCCATCAAGCGGTTGACTCCATACATTCAGAATTCCGGAACTATTATCGAGATACGCGATCGACTGTCCATCCGGCATCCACGCAAACGCAATCGGTTGAACAAAACGCGGGAGATCGATCGTTTTTACTGGCCCGCCGCCCTCGAAAGCGATAATTGCCAGTTTGGGTTGGTTGTTTGCTTGTTCGTCCGTGTAGAAATACGAAATCGATTTGCCATCCGGAGAAATCGATGGAAACTCGGAACTGCTATTCGTCAATTGCACTGGCGCACCGCCGTCGATCCCGACTCTCCAGATGGTCCACGTGCCGGATCGCAGTGACATGAAAACCACAAACTGCCCATCGGGAGAAACACGCGGGTAGCCGTCTACCGAATTGCCCTGGGTTAGTTGTTTAGGATTGCTGCCATCGGCATCGATTCGCCAGATGTTCCGCGCACCAGATCGATTGGACTGAAAAACTATGTAGCGACCATCGGCAGAAACTGTCGGCTGGTGATCGATGAAAGCGTCGGCGGTCAGTTGTTTGTTTTCTGCGCCGTCCTGATTAGCCATCCAGAGATCCCAGTTCTCTCCGGTACGACTCGCATAAACGAGTTTTCCATCGGGCGTCCATGCGACTGTCTCAGGAAGATTAGTCTTGAGAACTTGTCGGGCGCGACTCTCATCTTCGTTGGGATTAGTGATCCAGATACTACTCGCATTTACTTGTTGGATCGTTGCGATCGTGCCTGAATCTGCCGTCAATCCAAGACTAACTTCGCCATAACCATTCAAGTCGTTTGTGATGCGATGCGCGGGGCCACCGCTGTAGGGAAGAAACCAAACCTGCGTGCCGATTGATGAAAACTCAGGCTGGGCAGTCATGATTAGGCCGCTACCGTCGTTGAGCCAGAGCAGTCTGCCAACACTGGCCCATTTTTCTGAACCGATCGGCTGGGGCTCACCACCTTCCACCGGAACTTCAACGACAGTTGAATATCCCGCGCCCGATGCATTGAACATCCCGTTGGCAATTCGTTTTCCGTCGGGAGACCATGACGGTCCCGAAGTAGAGAAGAAGTTCGGCTGTTTGATCGTCGCAATACTTCTAGGTTCACCACTGCCGTCAGTGTTTGCCACCATCAGTGCCATGTCGTCCTGATTCCTGCGAACAAATGCGAACTGCTTGCCGTCACCCGAGAACGCAATCGCACTCAAAACTCGATCGAGGACTTTTACCGGAATTCCTCCCAGAACGGGAACGCGATAGAGCGTTGGTACGAACTTGTTTCGCTCGAGAGTCGCAACGTAGTAAACCAGTTCGCCGTCAGGTGAGAATGTTGTTGCCAGGTAGCCGCCAGTCTCAGGTTGAACCATTCTCACAAGGCTGTTTGTTGAGATCTGTCTGAGCCAGAGGCTGGCTTGTTGTTTGGCGTCATTCGCGGCGCAAACGACGTACTTACCATCCGGCGAAATCGAAACCTGGCCGTTGATGTCTTCGCCATTGATCTTCCCACCGGTTGTAAGCGCCGTCATTCGTGCGGGA
>DASTVU010000043.1:0-4052 GCA_035758935.1 Pyrinomonadaceae bacterium
TAACAACTGCACACACTGTCTGCGTCCGCCGCCCTGGACCACGATCGCCGACGCATAACCAGCCTTGTCGCCGCCCGGTATTGCAGACTTCCAGACTATCGCGCCTGTCTTCTTGTTGACCGCGGCCATCGTCGCCTGCGCACCGCCTGGAGTTACAACAACCAGATCACCGTCAACCAACGGCGACTCGGCATACGCCCAATCCCCGGGCTCGCCGCCAAAGTCTTTACGCAGACTCTTCTGCCAGCGAATCTTGCCCGTCTTCGCTTCGAGACACGCGAGATCGCCGTCGGAGCCGAGAGCGTAAACAAAGTTCCCCTCGATCGTCGGAGTCGATCGTGCTTTCGGATAATTCGGTTGCTGATCCGGATTGCCTACATTGCCGACGCGCGTGGTCCAGATAACTTTGCCATCCGCTGTAGAGAGCGCTTGGACAAACTCATTGTCCATCCCGCGATTGCTCATTACGTAGATGCGGTTTCCGACAACTGCGGGCGTCGAGTAGCCGTCGCCAATGTCGTTGAGTTGCCACAACAGTTTTGGTCCGGCGGCCGGCCATTGTCTTAAGAGGCCGGTTTCAGACGACGACACTCCGCTACGTTGCGGACCACGCCACTGAGGCCAGTCGGAGTTGGCTGAGCTGTTAACAGAAACGAGTGGAAGACACACGCATAGCGTCGCGAGAATCGCGATAAGTCGTAACTTCAAGATCTTCTCCTTTAGGTGGTTGGGATTACTCTTGGTTTCGTGCCGGCTGAGGAAGTTACGGATCGTTATCAGGAAATGTTTCGTAGGATTATGTACAAAGTTGTCTCACGATGTACGCAGATGTATCAGCATTCAATCTTTCTTGCCGAACAAGCCTCGAAAGAATCGCGCGATGATCGCCCATAGCGCGCGAAAAGCAAGTGGCGCAGCAGCGACTGCTTTAGTTTCCGGTGGAGTCTCGGGTGGTGCAGTCGCTGAGGGTTGAGGTTCTTCAGCCACTTCGAGATGCTGCTTCACACAGTTTGAAAACTGCCGGAACATCTGCCGCGAAACTTCCTCAATCATTCCACGACCAAACTGCACGATCTTTCCAACCAGTTCGATGTCTGCGACAACTGAAACCTCCGAACCCCCACTCGGAAGCGCTGCAACCGTGCTCAGCATCGATACCTTCGTCGATCCCGAGCCACCCACCTCGCGTGCATCGCCAACCATGCGCACCTGATGCGTCTGCTCATTGACCTCGGTGAACTTCGCGTTGCCTTTATAGGACATCGAGAGTGGTCCAACTTTCACCTTGATCGCGCCCGTGAAATTGTGGTCGTCCTGTTGCTCGAGCAATTCCGCGCCCGGAAGACATTCAACAACACGCTTCGGATCGATCAAATACTTCCACACGCGCTCAACCGGCGCCTGTACTTCGAAGCGTTCTTCTATCTTGAAAGCCATGAACATCTCCTCTATCCACAGATTACACAGATTCTTTTTCATAATCTGCGTAATCTGTGGACCAATGTTGACGTTACTGCGAGTGCCTCGTATGATCGAGCCCTTCCCGTTTGACGCACTTAAAATCGATCCGATGTAGGAAGGTGACGCCCTATGATACCTCGGAGCTTTGAGTATTACTCTCCCCGAACCCTCGATGAGGCAGTTGCACTACTGCAAAAACTTGGTCCAGACGCAAAATTGCTCTCCGGCGGCCAAAGTCTCATCCCGATGATGAAGTTGAGACTGCTGTCGCCTGAATATATCGTCGACATCAATCGCATACCAGGTCTCGATTATATCTCTGAAAGCGATGGTCATTTGAAGATCGGCGCTCTGGCGCGCGAACACGAACTCGAGTCTTCCGATATCGTGAAGACTAAGTTGCCGATACTCGCCGAAACAGCAAAAGTAATCGCCGACCCACTCGTGCGCAGCCAGGCAACAATCTGCGGGAATCTCGCTCACGGGGATCCGGCGAACGATCATCCGGCGACAATGCTCGCCCTCGGAGCTACGGTCGTTGCGACTGGACCAAAAGGTAAACGAGAGATCGGGATCGAAGATTTCTTCCCGGGTCTCTTCACCACCGCACTCGAGCCGGAGGAGATACTAACCGAAATCAGAATTCCATTACCGCCGCCGCGCAGTGGAGGCGCGTATCTCAAGCTCGAAAGAAAAGTTGGCGACTTCGCCACCGCCGGAGTCGCAGTTCAGATCACTCTCGACGACGCGGGCGCATGCAACCGCGCGGGCGTAGGTCTAACAAATGTCGGCATGACTCCGATCAAAGCAAAACAAACCGAAAGCTTTCTCAACGGCAAACAGCTTGACGACGCAACTATTCAGCAAGCCGCCGAGCTTGCCGCTTCAGAGTCGCAGCCGATGGACGACATCCGAGGTTCGGCCGACTACAAGCGCGACCTCGTTCGCGTTCTTACTGCACGTGCACTCACTACAGCGTTGAATCGCGCGAAGGGAGGAGCTTAACAATGGCGAAAGTTCCTATCACCGTAACGGTTAACGGAGTCGAACACTCTACTGAGATCGAACCGCGTTTACTCCTGGTCCACTTCCTGCGCGAAACACTGCGACTTACAGGCACGCATATCGGTTGCGATACGAGTCACTGTGGCGCCTGCACTGTCGTGATGGATGGAAAACCAATCAAGTCGTGTACTGCGTTCGCCGTTCAGGCCGATGGACGCTCGATCATGACCGTCGAAGGACTCGAACAGGACGGTAAACTACATCCGTTGCAGGACGGGTTCTTCCAGAAGCACGGTCTGCAATGCGGCTACTGCACGCCCGGCATGTTGATGACTGGCTACGCCTTCCTGAAAGAGAACAAGGATCCGACTGACGACGAGATCCGTCACGCGATCTCCGGCAATCTGTGTCGCTGCACAGGCTACGTCAATATCGTCAAGGCATATCAACACGCCGCTCAGAAAATGCGCGAGGGAGGTGCATAAGATGGCGCCAAAAACATCGCCTGAAATCGGTGGCATGGGCCACTCAGTCAAACGCAAAGAAGATCCGCGCTTCCTTCGCGGCCAGGGTAACTACGTCGACGACGTAAATCTTCCCGGCATGCTCTACCTCGACATCGTGCGCAGCCCGTTCGCGCATGCAACGATCAAAAACATCGACATCTCCAAAGCCACAGCTATTCCCGGTGTGCTCGCCGTGATCACGGGAAAGGATCTCGAGAAATACAACCTGCACTGGATGCCGACGTTGATGTCGGATACGCAGATGGTCCTGCCCGTTGAAAAAGTGATGTACCAGGCGCAGGAAGTCGCTGCGGTGCTCGCAACTGATCGCTACATCGCGGCCGACGGAGTCGAGGCGGTTGAAGTTGACTACGATCCGTTGCCGGTAGTGGTCGATCCGAAGAAAGCGCTTTTGCCGGATGCGCCGGTTTTACGCACTGATAAAAAGGACAAGAAAGACAATCACATCTGGCACTGGGAATGGGGCAATCGCGAAGCGACCGACAAACTTTTCAGCGAGGCTGAGGTCACGGTCAAGGAAGACATTTACATTCCGCGCATCCACGTTTCGTCGATTGAAACGTGTGGTTGCGTCGCACATTTCGATAAGGTCAAAGGCAAGCTGACGGTGTGGATGACCACGCAAGCACCGCATGCCATTCGCACCGTCTTCGCACTCGTCGCTGGCCACGTTGGACTCTCGGAGGAAAGGATCCAGATCATCTCGCCTGATATTGGTGGTGGATTTGGTGGCAAGGTGCCAGTCTATCCAGGTTACGTGATTGCAGTCGCCGCTTCGGTGTTGACGGGTAAACCGGTCAAGTGGATCGAGGATCGGATGGAGAACCTGCAAGCCGACTCGTTTGCGCGTGACTATCACATCACCGCGGAGCTGGCGGGCAATAAAGACGGCAAACTCACCGCACTTCGCATAAAGACCATCGCAGATCACGGCTACACGGATGCAGCCGCAAATCCGTCGAAGTTTCCAGCCGGACTCTTTCACGTCTGCACCGGTTCATACGATTTGAAAGCAGCGCACGTGGAAGTCGACGGCGTCTACACGAACAAGCCGCCGGG
>DASTVU010000044.1:0-7305 GCA_035758935.1 Pyrinomonadaceae bacterium
CGACTTCGCAACTTCGCCGCAAAGTTCAAAACCGAACCCGGTTGGGCGTTTGTCACCGGTAGCACTTCAGATATCAATTCGCTGTTGCAACAACTCGGTGTCGCAGTTACTAACAAGAACGATCACACACCGATGATCCTGATCGGAAACGACGAAGCCGGATACTGGACCCGTGCCTATGGTCTTTCTTCACCAACGTCACTCGTCAAATTGATCAACGAAGCCGCCAATCGAAAATAGAAATCCCGCCCACGGCAGTGGGCGGATGGTTCAAGTCCTTTCTATATGAGTCCCTGTATTTCTCTTTGAATACCACCCACGGCAGTGGGTGGATTGTTCCGTTCAGGTTAACAGTGAGGACTTGAAGTATCCGCTCACTACCGTGAGCGGGATTACATATCAGTCTTGAGGAGTGTGTTCTTAGAAAGGACTTGAACCATCCGCCCACTTCCGTGGGCGGGATTAAAATGCATATGGAAAAAATTATGATAACTAATTTTGGCCATATCTTGTTGGCTGCAAGGAATTTTGCTTGACACTTGAAGAGAGGCGAATTAGGCTTCTTTGTCGTTATTGCACAAAACAATCAAGGCGGAAACCATACTTCACGTCCGGCAGTTTCACGCTTCGTTATCAGCTAAGTAGTTTGTCCTGATTCCCGGCTATCGTCCGGCCATTGAAACCTCAACCTTGCTTGTGTGTGTTCCGCAAATGAATAAGGAGAAAGCGACATGCTCCGTCAGAAGAGTACCGTGACCCCCGTCAGCTACTTTGCTTTGCTCATCTTGTTTCTGTTCAGCGCTAACGCATCGATAGCGCAGACTCCGCGAACACCATCGGAAAAGCCGATCGAAGAGACTGCAACGCCTGCGCGAGTCAATTCTGATTCGACGACGACGGCAACGACGGTGACTCCGGACGAAACTACTGCGACCAAAACATCCGTTGAGTCTCCAAGCATTGCCGAGCCGCCGAAAACTGGGACCACGATAACGCCCGTGGCCGGCCCACCACCGCCGCAGACTCAATGCAAGCGCACAGTGAAGGCAGACGTTGTCGCCCTCGCGCAACCGATTTTCCTGAACCGTCTCGGTGCTGTGATTCCGGGCGGAATGGTTTTCGCCCTCAAGCGCGACACAGTGGGCGGACTGGGCCAGCAACTGCGCGCCGATAAGAGACCACGTCCAATCGTTCTGCGGGCCAACGTCGGCGACTGTATTCAGATTACGTTAACCAACAACATACCGCCGGCAAACTTCGCAATTGCGGCTCCGACTCCTGCGCCTCCTGGGGAACCCTACAAGACGCCCGAAGTTTCACTTCACGTTCAGGGTATGGAATGGGTCACCGGTGCGAAGGACGATGGTTCGTTTGTTGGGAAGAATGACTCGAGCCTGGCTACTGCTTCTCCGTCGCCGGCGCCACCTGCCGGCACCTCGTGGCCGCCACAGACACAAGTCTACACGCTTTATGCAAGAGCTGAAGGTACTTATCTCCTTTACAGCATGGGCGACACGAGCTCAATCGGCAGTCATATAACCAATGGATTGTTTGGTGCACTGAACGTGCAGCCGGATGGCGCTGAATGGTATCGCAGCCAGGTCAGCCAACAAGATCTCAAACTGGCATCATCCGGTTCGACGCCTGATGGGCATCCGATCATCAAGTACGACGCGACCTATCCCGCGGGCTCGACTTACCCGGACGGAACTCCGATTCCTGCCGACACGCCGATCCTGAACATGCTGGATAAAAATCTCAACATCGTTCACACGGATCTGACCGCATTGATCACCGGTCCAAAGGCCGGAAGATTTACCCAACCGCAAGTTAATTGCGATGCCGGAGCGCCTGTTCCTCCTGCGGGCGTCGATCCGCTGTTTTGTAAGAATCCCGCGTCACCGGATCGAGTGCAGCCGTATCGCGAGATCACGATCATCTACCACGGTGCGCTCGGCGGATCGCTGGATGGCTCGTCTCCGGGCGTGGCAACCCAGGCGTTTCCAGTCTTACAGACAAATTCGTCTGTGAGGACAACCACGATCGCCGGACAGGATGCGTTTGCGATCAACTACGGCACAGGTGGAATCGGCGCAGAGATTTACGCTAACCGTATCGGCGTTGGTCCAATGGGACCTTGTGTTGATTGTAAGTTTGAGGAGTTCTTCCTGAGTGCATGGTCAGTGGGCGATCCGGCGATGATCGTTGACAGACCGGCAAACGTGAGCATTTTGAACCAGGCGCCGCCGTTGGCGACAACGCCGGCAGCGCCAACCATGGCGCCACCGCCGCCGATTTGTACCACGACACAGCTAGGTGACTCACCACCGGCTGCTCCTGACCCGAATTGTGCCAATGCGCATGTGCCACCGTCACCCGCAACACCTTACTCACTCTCGATGCTGGCAAAGGCAACTCGGGTCTATTACCCGGACGATCCTTCAAACGTCTATCACACATACATGAACGACCACGTGAAGTTCAGGATTCTTCACGGAGGCCGAGACGTTTCGCACGTACATCACCAGCACGCGCACCAGTGGCTGCAGTCGCCAAACAGCGACCAGGGATCTTATCTCGACAGCCAGATGATCAGTCCCGGCGCCAGCTACACGCTGGAGATGGTCTACAACGGCAGCGGCAACCGAAATAAGACGGTTGGTGATTCGATTTTTCACTGTCACTTCTATCCGCATTTCGCGGCTGGAATGTGGGCCATGTGGCGCGTACACGATACGTTCGAAGCCGGTTCGGAGTTAAAGAATGGGATCCCGGTCAAAGGCACGCGCGCTTTGCCTGACGGTGAGATCGCGGCCGGCTCGCCGAACGTCGCGCTCGTCCCGATGCCAACCTTGCCGATGGCGCCGATGCCGTCGCCGGTTTTCATCGACAACGGACAAATCGTTTTCGGCACACCGGGAACGCCTGATCCTAATGGCACAAGCGTAACAGTAAACCCGGGCTATCCGTTCTTTATCCCGGGCGTCGCAGGAGCACGGGCACCGCATCCGCCATTCGATTTTGCACCTGATGGCGCTGGTGGTTTTCTAGATGGTGGTTTGCCGCGTCACGTGGTAATTGGCGGCACAGTCGCTTACGAGAGTCACGACACGAAAGACTGGAGTAAGGATCTCGCGACGATCATCGCCAACAAGCTTCCCGAAGACGGAACGCCTGTCGAAAAAGTAGCAATAAAGTTCTTCAGCCAGCGTTGTTACCCGTCGTTTTTCCCAACCGGTGCGGCTGGAAGTTGTCCTTCGTCGAATAGCACACCGCCGCAGAGCACTCTGCTGGTGGCGCCGACCGGCTACATCGTCAACGGCTTACCGCGTGGGCCCGTTCCCGGTGCTCCATTTGCCGATCCGGCGGTTGACGACAACGGTCAGCCCGTAGGCACTCTGCGACGTTACAAAGGCGCCGCGATCCAGGCTAACGTCACCTTCAATAAGAAGAAACTAGGTTGGCACTACCCACAACAGCGTATGTTGGCGCTGTGGCAGGATGCCTCGCCTACGATTCAGTACACTACCACAAACGGCACCCAGGGACGTCCACCCGAACCGTTGTTCTTCCGCGGAAATACCGGAGACATTATCGAGTTCTGGCATACGAACCTGGTTCCCAACTATTACAACGTCGACGATTTTCAGGTGCGTACACCGACAGACATCCTGGGCCAGCACATACACCTCGTGAAGTTTGACGTTACTTCTTCGGACGGAGCCGGTAACGGTTTCAACTATGAAGACGGCACGTTCTCGCCGGGTGAAGTGCAGGAAATCATCCGAGGGATTAACCACAGCTCGTTCAACGGCTTCAAGAATTTCCCGAACCAGCCGTTAACGGATCCTGCGAGTGCTCAGTACAAAACGAAGTATGCGCCGCCGAAGGAAATCTGGGACTGCACCGCAAATCCGAATTCGATTCGTTGTCAGCCGTGTCCGGAATGGACTTCGGCGACCAGCCGTCCGATTTGCATGAGCTGGCTCGGTGCGCAGACCACCATTCAGCGTTGGTACGTCGATCCTCTGGTGGATAACTCCAACCAGGATCGCACGCTGCGAACTGTATTCACGCACGATCACTTTGGCCCATCTACTCACCAGCAAGCCGGTCTCTACGCCGGTCTGTTAATTGAGCCGCAAGGGTCAACGTGGACCGGCAATGACGGCACACCATTCGGCACGCGTACGGACGGTGGTCCTACAAGCTGGCAGGCGCGAATTATTACCCCGAATCCGGCGGATAGTTATCGCGAGTTCATGCTCGAGTTTCAGGATCTACAACTCGCGTATCGATCAACGTCGATAACTACTCCAAGCGACAACCCGAAACAAGGCTGGATTGATAATGCAAATGCAATCAATCCGCCTTGCTACACGAGTCCGTGCGTCGCAACACCTTCACTGATCACGACCGGCGTTAACCTGCTGCCGGCCGGCACACAGTCAGTGAACTATACGAATGAACCCATTGCGCCACGTCTCGGAGGTTCTTCGGCATTCCCGGTTGGACCGGGCCAGCCCGCCGACAAGCGCACTGACCTTTCGTACATGTTCGATAACTCAGTAGTGAAGCAGATCAACTCGATCCTGCCGCCTGCGCAACAATGGGCGCCAGACCCAATGACGCCTTTGATGCGAGCGTACCAGGGAGACAAGGTTCAGCTTCGCATGCTGGTTGGAGCACACGTCTTCCAGCACCAGTTCAACCTGCAAGGTCCGGTATGGTTCTCGGAGCCGTCGTGGAAGAATTCAGGTTATCGCAGTGCTCAGGCGACCGGGCTCTCGGAACACTTTGAGCTCGTGTTCACTGTGCCGTCATCTTCGGCGCCGAGCATCAATCGCAAGTGTCCGGATGGGCAGTCGAATGTGAATTGCGTCGACTATCTCTACAGTCCGAGCTTTGACGAAAGTGGAATCAGTAACGGATTGTGGGGAATCTTCCGTTCATACGATCCAGACGCAGCGGCAAACGACCCGATATTGAAGAAGGTGGTGCCGCTGCCAAACAATCCGATCAAACCGGGTAACCCGGTGGCGTACACGCCTTGTAAGCCGGGTCAACAGCCCAAGGTCTTCAATATCACGGCGGTGACGGCGCAGGCCGCATTACCCGGCGGCGCGATCGTTTTCAACGACCGTGGCTCACAACTGAAAAACCCGCTGGGGATTATGTACGTCATGAGTAGTGACCTGACGAACGGCAAGCTTAATGCCGGCGTTCCTGTTGAGCCACTCATTCTGCGTGCAAATGCTGATGATTGTATTCAGATCAATTTGACCAACGGCATCGCACAGAATTCGGCAGTTCTAAATACGAACTTCTCGTTACCGCAACCATTCACAGGAACAGTGAACCCGCATCTGGTTTCGAGTTATATCGGACTCCATCCGCAGCTTCTCTCGTACGATGGTGCGACCAGTAGCGGTCTCAATGTTGGCTGGAACCGGGAAGGAATCGCGACCGCCGATCAAACAATTCCATTCGGAAAGACCAAGACCTATACATGGTACGCGGGAACGGTCGAGCGGCTTGCTAATGGCAATATGAATTACACGCCAGTGGAGTTTGGAGCATTGAATCTGTTCCCATCGGATTTGTTCTTCCAGAACCCGCAGGGCTTGTTCGGATCGATGATCATCGAGCCGGCGAAAGCGACGTGGACGACTGATACAAGCAGTCGCAGGTCGGCAACCGTCACACTCTCGGACGGCACGCCGTTCCGTGAGTTTGCATTGATGATCGGAGATTCGGTTGCCATCAACGGCACCAACACGGGTGCAGTGAACTATTCATCTGAGCCCTGGAGCTTCCGTTATCAGAACAACATTACCGGGGACTTCTCGTGTATGTTGTCGAATCAGTTAGGGGGTCCGGGAGGGCAGGTTAACGATCCGAAGACACCGATACTGACCGCGCAGATAGGCGATAGAGTTCGTTTCCGCATGACGCACCCGTTCGGGACCGGTACCTCGCAGGTGTTCTCGCTGCATGGTCACGTCTGGCAACGCAATCCGTACATCAACAATGGCACGCAACTCGGGAACAACATTCTGTCGCAATGGATCGGGTCGCGTGACAATCACGGTTCGTCAGATCACTTCGACATAATGATAGACAAGGCCGGTGGCGAATTTGGCCAGGCTGGCGACTACCTCTACAGCGTTTTCGTTCCAACTCAGGCCAGAGACGGCGCGTGGGGACTCTTCCGCGTCGGCACTGTAAACAATCCAACGGTACAGAATGCGGCCTGTCCGGCGAAAACGGCTCCAGGGTATAAACCTCCGGTCAAGCTTAAGGATGGCACTGAGCGCTTCACCAGATCGCCATTACCAGATATGAAAAAACCGTAACCACGATGGTTCTTTGAGGAGGAAAGTTATGGGCGGTAAGAAAAAGAAGGGTAAGGGCAAAGGAAAAGGCAAGGGCAAGGGCAAGGGTGGCGGTGCACAAGATCCAGTTGCTCTGATAGTCAGAAGAGCCTGCGCTCAGACGCTGTACAATATTTTGCCTTCTCTGTATGCGTGTACTCCTGATTTGTTTCAGGCAGCAGCTCTAGCCCTCGGACTTAGCGGTTCGTTGATGAAGAAGAAGAAAGACAAGAAGCCGGGCGGCAAGAAGTCGAAATACAAGAAGAGCTGGAAGAAGAAGAAGGGCAAACCCAAGCCCAAGCCGAAACCGAAGCCTAAGCCCAAACCCAAGCCGAAGCCTGAGCCGAAACCAAAGCCCAAGCCGAAGCCAAAACCGAAGCCGAAGCCAAATCCGAAGGCCACACCTAAGCCTGCACCGAAGCCACTTGGCGGCGGAGTACTTGTAGGTAAGCCTGTCGGTGGTGGAACACCGGCACCAAAGAAGGGTTCGTCTAAGAGCAAGAAGCGCTAAGCTTCTCAAATTTCTTACTCTACGCGGTCTCTGCGTCGCTTTGCGTCTCTGATGAGACAGCAGAGGACGCAGAGGTTCGCTTTTGTTTGTCACGAATGATCCAGTCTTTGACATCGGCAGTCGTACTTGGATGCGGTCAGTACCGTAACGCAGCGTTGCACAAAAAGTCGTTCTGCTGAGGTTTCTCTGTGCAACCTCTGTGGTCTCTGTGTCTCTGTGGTTGATGAATTCCGAGTAAAAACACACCACAGAGACACAGAGACCACAGAGGTTGCACAGAGAATCTCCGAAGCACATCTCGCTGGTTTCAAATTTCATTGAGATCTACTCTCAGTCCATTACGAGCACGCCCGCACCACGAATCGCATCACTCTTTAAAGCAATCAGTGCCTCGCTCGCCTGATTGAAAGAGTAGGTCTG
>DASTVU010000045.1:0-2604 GCA_035758935.1 Pyrinomonadaceae bacterium
ACAAACGAACTGGCGACAAGAAATTTCTCCAGCGAACTCCGTCATTCAACGATCCGGCTGTCCTGAAGAGTCTCTCCGACATCGTGCGCGCCTCCGCCCGTAACAAGGCGCGTTACAACATGGATTACTACTTTGTTGGTGACGAAGGCTCATTGACGTCGTACGGCGATGCAGTCGACTTTGACTGGAATCCGCATACACTCGAAGGCTTTCGCAAATGGTTACAGCAGGAGTACAGAACCCTCGACGCGCTAAACAAAGAGTGGCGCACGAATTTTTCTAATTGGACGACTGTTGTTCCTTACACAACTGACGAAGCAAGAAAGACCAGGAACTTTGCGCCCTGGGCAGACCACCGAACCTTCATGGAGATCACCTTCGCGCGGGCCTATCAAACAGCACGTGAGGCGGCAATCGAGGGCGATCCGGATGCACACATCGCCGTGTCAGGCACACAGGCTACGAATGCGTACAACGGCACCGACTGGTCGCGTCTCGATCGTGTAATAGACGACTTTCTTTCCTACGACGGCGGCAACCAATGGGACATGCATCGATCGTTTGCCAAGCCGGACGCAATGATTGGCTTCTGGACCGGCTATGGCTCGCGTGGTCTCGCCGTTCAAAACGCGATCTGGACCGCGGCTATCCATAATGTGCTGCATCCGAATATTTTTTGGATGTATTCGTTTCTCAATCCCGACCTGACGCCATCGGCTTCAGCACGGGACATGGGAAAGGCATTCAGTTCGCTCAGACATGAAGGCGTTGGAAAGCTGTTGATGGAATCAACGCGGCAACAAGATGGCATTGCACTCTACTATTCAATGCCTTCAATCCATGCCGCGAGCATCCTCGGCTATCACCAACGCAGCAGCGACGACGATGATGAAGTAGCAGATAAAGCTCGGTTGAGCTTTACCGCAAACCGTGATGGTTGGGTAAAAACGATCAAGGACCTGGGACTACAGTTTGACTTCGTTTCATCGGAAGATGTGGCGACGAAAGGCATCACAAACGACAAATACAGACTTGTTATTCTTCCGCTCGCATTCGCTCTCTCGCCTGAAGAGGTTCAGCGCCTTTCAGAGTTTGTCGCGCGTGGCGGTGTTGTCATTGCTGACGCGGCGCCAGGATGGTTGGACCAACACTGCGCATGGCAGACCAATAACCAGATCAACAAGCTGTTCGGCATTACTAGTGCAGATCCAGACAAGCGCGACGTAAAACTCACTTCGGGAGAGGCTCATTTATCGCCGCAAACATCTGGCTGGGAATTGCCGCAGCGACTGTCAGGCTTCCGTATTGCCGAACCTGACGTGAAAGCCTCCGGCGGTACGGCTCTATTCAAAATTGGTAACAGTGATGCAGCCATAGTTAATCAAAATGGAGCCGGTTGGACCGTCTATCTCAATACTGCATGGGATCAATATCCGAAACAGCGTGCGGCAAATTTTGGCGGAGCGGCTTATCGTCAACTCGCAAATGCGATCTTTAATAAAGCCGGCGTACGACCTGCGATCCAGGTGACATCACCCGATGGACGACCGTTGTCGCAGGCACAAATCGCGCGATACAAATTTGGTGACGCGGAGATTGTCGCCATTGTGAAGGACAATGTTGCTGTCGCCGGCGTCGTGGGTCAGGACGGAGTGACGACGTACACGGACGCAAACCTGGGCCAGGTTGCAAAGCAAGAGTTAACGATCAAACTGCCGCGCAAATTCCACGTTACCGACGTCCGTTCCGGTAAAAAACTCGGCTTCACGGACGTGGTCCACAGCACGATTCTTGTCGGCGATGCGCTCGTGATTGGTTTAAGTTCGCAAGAGAATGAACTCAAGTTCGAGAGTCCGATTTCAGCGAAGCCTGGCGATCACATTTCATTCAATTTGAGTTCGACAGCTCCGGGCACAGCTCTCGTGCGCTGTCACGTCCACGCACCCGACGGCACTCGTTTGCCAGTCTATTCCAGCAATGTTCTGGTCCAAAACGGACGCGGCACGTTCACGTTACCGTTTGCTCTAAATGATCAAGCAGGCAAGTACGTCATTCGCGCTACTGATGTCGTAACCGGCGCAGTAGTCGAGAAAACTATCGAGCTCAGGTAGGTCATGAATCCAGAAACGCTTCGCGCGGTTGTTGATTGTTTGATCCCTCCCGACGATTTTCCCGGTGCTTACGATGCCGGAGTCTGCAATTACTTAAAACGACTCTTTCGAACCGATCTCGCGTCGCAATCGGGCTTCTTTCGGGCCGGCATTGAAGGAATAGAAGCTGAGGCGCTGGCGCTATGCAACACTGCCTTCGCCGACCTCGCCCCCGAGCAGAAGATCTCAATCCTCGCAGCAATTGAGGCGGGTGATGTAAAGACCACCTGGTCCATTCCACCGTCGCGATTCTTTAACATGCTTGTTAACACAACTGCTGAAGGGTTCTACAGCGACCCGCAACAAGGCGGTAACCGGAATGCCGTTTCGTGGGTAATGACCGGGTTTGAAGACGTTTCAGATTCATGAACGAATACGACGCAATTGTCATCGGATCAGGTGCTGCAGGTGGAATTATCGCTTGTGTGCTGGCAGAGGCTGGTAAACACGTACT
>DASTVU010000046.1:0-3345 GCA_035758935.1 Pyrinomonadaceae bacterium
CGGCGCAAAAAAGTAATCATGACTCGAAACCACTTTTCCATTCACCAGCAGTTCGCAGTACACAACCGCGTTTTTGCCGTCTGTTCCACCAAGCAGTTCTTCCACTCGCAGATCAAAATACGAGCGACTCGTCAGCGGCGCAACATTAACGTCCTGAAGAAAACTCTTCAGCGTAGCGCCCTCGAAATTCATGAGCGTAACTCTGAGCTTTGCCGGAACCGCTTTCGGTCGATCCGAAACGACGAACAGTTTTAGATATCCCTTTTGCACAGTCGGACTGACGAGCAGATCGTTGTAGAACCGGCGCGAGTAGTATTGCAACGCCTTCCATCGGCCGAAATAGTCGATGCTGGACCATGAAGCGACCGGCCAGCAGTCGTTGATCTGCCAGTAAAGCGAACCCATGTTGTGAGGCATGATCCGCCGCAGGTGCTCGGCGCCGATGCGAATACCTTCAGCCTGCAAAACCTGGCTGACATACAGAAACGATTCGAAGTCTTTTGGCTGTGCATAATCACGCAACATGTATTCACGCACGAGTTGATTTCCGCGTGGATGTCGCTGATGCGCAAGCATGATCGGCGATTCGATGTCCCTGTCGGATTCAATCGTGTAACTCTTGACCGTTTCGATATTCGGAAACGATTGGAACCCGTATTCACTCATGAATCGCGGCGTTTGTTTCTCGTAGTCGCTGAACGGTTCCGCAGCGTGCCAGACGCGCCAGAAGTGTACGTCGCCGCTACGAAGTGAATCGCGATCGTCGTCGAGACCGCCGTGCGGCGAGCTGGGCCAGTAAGGTCTCGAAGGATCGTGTGCGGCGGTTACTTCCTGTAAAACGCCGTGGAAAATTTTCTTGTAGTCGTCCCACAATGATGCCGGCAGATTCTTTTGCCAGCCCCAATTGAACCAGGCCGTTTCGACTTCGTTATTGCCGGCCCAGAGCACTATGCTTGGGTGATTTCGCAGTCGCTTGACGTTGTCGATCGCTTCGGCGCGAACACTGTCGAGAAACTCCTGGTTCGCGGGATACATGCTGCAGGCGAACATGAAATCCTGCCAGACAAGAATGCCCATCTCGTCGCACAGTTCATAAAACTCGTCGGCTTCGTAAATCCCGCCACCCCAAACGCGCAGCATGTTCATGTTGCTGTCGCGCACGGATTTGATCAGGAAGCGGTATTTGTCTTTGGTGATTCGTGTAGTGAAACTGTCGGCCGGAATCCAGTTGCCGCCTTTTGCAAAAACGGGAATGCCGTTGACGACGAACATGAAACTCAGACCCGCCTCGTCGCGTTGCTGACGGAGTTCGAGAGTTCGCAGTCCGGTGCGCGTGGACTTTTCGTCCGTGACTCGGCCGTTTACAAGACTGCGTGCGCGAAAGCTGTAGAGTGGTTGCGCGCCGAGTCCGTTGGGCCACCATAGCTTCGGGTAAGTAACAAAAAAGTTGAATGTAACTCGATTAATTCCTTGTTTGAGATCGATCTGTTGTTTCCCGTGAACGAGTTTATCGGTCAAGTTTTCCAATAAAATTGTCGCTGTACCT
Organism: Pyrinomonadaceae bacterium; assembly: GCA_035758935.1. Lineage (GTDB taxonomy): Bacteria > Acidobacteriota > Blastocatellia > Pyrinomonadales > Pyrinomonadaceae > PSRF01. Next base: position 1,547 of record DASTVU010000046.1, read on the forward strand.
GCGCTGTTCGCTTCAACTTCGACATTCGCCGTCAAATCAGCGGCAGTTGGTGTGATGCTTTTGACAATCACTTGAATGTTGTTGATGCGGACGCGGTCCCACGCTTCGAGAGAGATGGGACGCCAGATGCCGCTGGTGACGAACCTCGGACCCCAATCCCAGCCGTAGTGATACGGCGCTTTGCGGGTGAACGGAGACGTCTTCTCACCCTGATCGTTCGGCGCTGGAAGTTGATAGTTCAACTTCGCCATCACGGGCAGAATTTCGTTAACAGGCGATCGAAAAACGATTCGCAAGGTGTTGTCGCCGGCTTTCAGCGTCTGTTTGGCGTCGACTCGCCAGGTGCGAAACATGTTGTCCGCATTCAGCACCAGTTGCTCGTTGAGATATACCTGCGCGTAGGTGTCGAGACCCTCGAAGATTAGTTCAACATTCTCGCGTGCAAGAGTTTGCGGCGTGAGCTTGAACGTGGTTCGGTACTCCCAGTCCTTCTTCTCGATCCACTGTTGCTTCTTTTCGTTATCGCGATAAAACGGATCCTCGATCAACTTGTTCGCGAGCAGATCAGTGTGCACACAACCTGGCACGGAGGCGTTGTGCCAATCCGTTTTTCCGGCTTCGCGGAACTGCCATCCAGTGTTGATTTGCATCACCGTTTTGCTGTTACCCGAGCCGCCGCGACTTGATTGACCATGTACAGCAACGACGGAAAGGAGGAGTAGAATTGGGCCAAGCCACCAGTATAGTTTTGTGCTCAATGCTGAGACTCTCCGGGTTCGTAGATTTAGATTTCTCTGTGCAACCTCTGTGTTCTCTGTGCCTCTGTGGTGGCTTTCTACATTCAACCACAGAGACACAGAGAACACAGAGGTTGCACAGAGAAGAAGCTTAAATCAGGCATGCGACCGGAAATTTTATTTTGCTTTCTGAATTGACGCCTGATAAAAGATGCGCGTGCTGAAGCGAACTCGACGATTAATTACCCTGCTAATAGCAGTCGCTATTTTGCATCATGTGTCAACACTTGCGACGTTGGCTCAGGAGAAACCTGCCGGTCTCGCGGCGCGAGCAACGCGTTTGCGTCGCGGTGTGAATCTGAGTCACTGGTTCTCGCAGGCCGCTAATTACTCGAAAACACATCTCGAAACTCATACCACTGCGCAGGATATCGCACTCATCAAATCGATGGGCTTCGATCACGTGCGCTTTCCGATCGAGCCGGCGCCTTTGCTCAGCGACACGCCCGATCCATCGATTCTCAACGCCACATATCTACAGTACGTCGACAATGCACTCAATATGATTCTAGCCGCGGGTCTGGCGGTCGTCGTCGATATCCATCCGAGCGATGAGTTCAAGCTGCGGATGAATCGCGAAGAGCGAAGTATAGAAGCCTTCGCGAAATTCTGGCGCACTTTTGCTGCTCATCTGGCGAAACGAGATCCAAATCTCGTGTTCCTCGAAGTCATCAACGAGCCGATGGTCGAGGATGGTTATCGCTGGTATGGAATACAGGCGAAATTGATCGCAGCGATACGTGCCGGCGCTCCGAATCATACGATCATAGCCTGTGGTCATCGTTGGTCGGGACTCTACGAAATGCTTGCTCTCGAGCCGTATGCCGACCCGAATGTGATCTACAACTTTCATTTTTACGAGCCGTTTGCGTTTACGCATCAGGGCGCCACGTGGGCTGGTCCAAATCTGCCGTTTTATAAAAACGTTCCGTACCCGTCTTCACCTGAAGCTGTAAAACTCGTGCTCGACACTGTTCAGGACGAGCCTGCGAAGTACAACCT
>DASTVU010000047.1:0-3052 GCA_035758935.1 Pyrinomonadaceae bacterium
GCGATCACGAGCAGCGAAAAGAAACTGGGTCCGCCCACTTCTTTGGCCGCTCCGATGACCACGTCTTTAAAGGTCCCGGGCCGTCCTTCCGCTTCCCAACGTTCAAGCTTTTTATGCGTCTGCTCGACGATCACGATGGAAGCATCGACCATGGCGCCGATGGCGATCGCAATTCCCGCGAGAGACATGATGTTCGCGGTGAGGTTCATCCCATACATCGGGATAAAGGAGATAATCACGGCTATGACAATAGTGAAAATGGGTACGCCCGCGCTCGGAAAGTGCCAGAGGAAAAAGAGCACTACCAGGCTAACGACGATCAGCTCCTCCGTGAGAGCTTCTTTCAGAGTGTCGACTGAACGCTCGATCAACTCGCCGCGGTCGTAGGTCGTCACTATCTTCACGCCGGATGGCAAGCTGGGTTGAACGTCGCGGATTTTCGCTCTCACTCGTTCGATCACGCTGAGCGCATCTTCGCCACTGCGCATGATTACGACCGCACCAACCGTCTCGCCCCGGCCATCCAGTTCCGCGATGCCGCGGCGAAGATCCGGCCCCATCACAACCCGTCCGACATGCTTCACCAGGATGGGCGTTCTGGTTTCCATGTTTGTGCCCACCACGATGTTCTCAATGTCAGCGAGTGAGCGAATGTATCCGCGACCCCTGACCATGTATTCGCGCCCGGTGAATTCCACCAGCCTTCCACCGACATCGTTATTTCCGGCCTTGATGGATTCGATTACCTTGTCGAGGGAAATCTTGAATGCTGCTAATGAGTTTGGATCCAGGTTGATTTGATACTGCCGGACAAAGCCTCCAACGGGAGCCACTTCGGCGACACCCGGAAGTGATTGCAGTTCATATCTAAGCTGCCAGTCCTGAATGGAGCGAAGGTCTGCCAAATTGCGCTCACCACTCTCGTCTACCAGCGCGTATTCAAAGATCCATCCCACCGCCGTCTCGTCGCGAGCCAGCTCCACGTTCACTCCTTGTGGCAGTTTTGGCAGGATGTTATTGAGATATTCAAGCGTTCGCGAACGGGCCCAGTAGATGTCTGTCCCTTCTTCAAAAATGATGTAGACGTAAGAGAAGCCGAAATCTGAGAAGCCGCGTATGTCTTTGACCCGCGGCACACCGAGCATGTTCGAAATGATTGGGTAGGTGACCTGATCTTCAATGATGTCCGGGCTTCGGTCCCAGCGCGTATAAATAATGACCTGCGTATCGGAGAGATCCGGAACCGCATCAAGATTAATATTCTTGATCGAGTACAGGCCGGCAAAAACCGTCATGCTGACAAAGAGCAGCACGATGAATTTATTGTTGGCGCAAAACTCAATCAGCTTGTTGATCACAATAACCTTCCATCTGACGCTTATTTGTGAGCGCCATGGTCCGTGACTGGTGCACCCATTCCGCTTGCGGCAGATTTCAATTTGCTTTCTGAGTCGATCAGGAAGTTTCCTGAAGTGACTATCCGTTCGCCCGCCTGAAGTCCGCCAAGCACAATGTATTTATCGTCGACCCTGGCACCGATTTGGATCTTGCGCGGCTCGAAATAGCCATCATCAAGCGAGACGTACACTAACTGTTCCGATCCCGAATCCATTACTGCTTCCTGCGGTACTACCAGTTTGTTGCCGTAGTTGATCTGCAAGACAACGTCCGCGAACATGTCAGCCTTGAGCGCAAAGCCTTCGTTGGCTAATTCGATTCGTACTTTCAGGGTGCGGGTAGCGTTATCGACTTGCGGAAAGATGTAAGTAATCCTTCCCCTAAACTCACGTTCTGGAAAAGTGGAGAGCGTTACTGTTGCCGGCTGTCCTAACTTCACGTCGGCTGCTTCAAACTCATAGATGTCGGCGATGATCCAGACCGTGGAGAGATCTGCCAGCGTATACAGCTCCGTCTCAGGCATCACGCGCTGTCGGGGGAAGGCGTTGCGCGTCATCACAAAGCCGCTCGCAGGCGCAAAAATAGTCATCGCGCGCAAGGCTGTGCCACGCTTCTCAAGCTCTCGGATCTGCTGTTCAGAAATGTCCCATAACTCCAAGCGTCGTCGTGCTGATTGCACTAACGACTCGGAGAAATTGACCGCTTCATTAAACGGGCTCTCACCTAACTGTCTTCTGCCTTTGATGGCGAGTATGTACTCTTGCTGCGTCTGGACCAGATCGGGACTGTAGATGGTAAGCAAAGGCTGACCCTTTTGGACCAGCTTTCCGGTGAAGTCAACGTAAACCGTTTCGATCCAGCCCTCTATTTTGGGGTTGATGCGAGTAACCTTCGTTTCATCGTAGGCCACCTTGCCCACAGCGCGGAGTGATTTGGAGATAGTTTGGTACTGAACCGTGCCGTACTGGACTCCGATCAACTGCTGCTTCTCATGGCTGATCCTGAACGCCGTTTGGGGCATCTCGCCAGTCGAAGTTGTGTACGTGGGCAGATCTACTGACGTTGGTGTTGGCACTGGCCTGGGACGGTTTCGCAGATAGATGAAGGCCATGATTCCAATGGCAACGAGAACGAGAACCACAGCAGCCAGTGGCCACTTGTTCCTGGCGGAAGCGGGTTTCTGTAGCTTCGCTTCCGACTCCTGGGCCGAAGTAGTCTCGACTGCCGGGGAGATCACTTTTTCTTTGCTCTTATGCGCTTCCGGTTCGTCAAGCAGCGCACCAGTTCGTGGTGCGAATTGTGTGTCATGGTATTTGTCCTGCCTCATATTCATCACCCAGGTCACGATTTACGGTCTTAACGTGACTCCTACCAATGGCTCCAACGCCGCGACGGCCTTCTCCTCATTACTGAGTTGTTCGTAGTAACTAAGTTCGTAATTGAGCAGCGTGACGAGATTGTCGAGTAGCGTCAGAAAATCGACTTTCCCCACTTCGTACCCTGCAATAGCTGACTCGAGCGAAAGCGACGACTGAGGCACGATCGTTGTGCTGTACAACTTCATCAGTCGTTTCGCAGTCGTCTGCGCGAGATATTTGTCTCTGATCTTGAACATCAGTACGGTTGTCGTGTTCTCCAAACTTCGCTTCTCCGC
>DASTVU010000048.1:0-3009 GCA_035758935.1 Pyrinomonadaceae bacterium
GGCCACGGAGGGCCGCCCCTACAGTACGTTCCGAATTACACGAGCACGAGTTTCAGTTCTCGTGCTCTCAGCTCGTTTTGAATCTCCGCCGGCAGTCCGCGGTCTGTAACGATCACATCCACCTCGGAAAGTGGAATAATTCGCGAAAGACTCCTCTTGCCAAACTTGCTTGAGTCGGCGACAAGAATCTTTTCTCTCGCAATCTGAGCCATCGCCTGGTTGACCTGCGACTCTTCGAGGTTCGGCGTACTTAAACCAAAATCCAGATCGCACGCGTCGACTGCCAGAAAAACCTTATCCGCTGACAGTTGAGCCAGTATGTCCTCTGCAAAATGGCCGACAGCAGACAGTGAATTCTGGCGAATGACTCCCCCCAGAAAGATCAATTGAATATCCTTGGCGCCAAAGAGTTCGGTGGCGATATTCAGTCCATTTGTAATGACCTTCAGATCTTTCTTGTGCTTGATCTGCCGAGCGATTTGCTGCGTGGTAGTACCGGAGTCGAGAATGATTGAGTCGCCATCGTTGATCATCTCGGCAGCAGCGGCGCCGATCCTGCGCTTTTCATCCGCATGAAGTTCCGCCTTGATCGTAAGAGAAGGGTCCATGCTTACCGTACTGACTTTAACTGCGCCTCCGTGAGCGCGCCTAACCAGGCCACGTTCGTGCAATTCCTTCAAGTCGTTTCGAATCGTTACTTCCGACGTCTTAAATCGCCTGCTCAGATCGGGCACGGCAACTTGCCCGTGCTTTTCCAGCAGCTCAAGAATCTTTGTTCTTCGTTCGAGATTCAGCATTGCACGGAGATTACGAACGAAAGTAAACGAAAGTCAACATCGAATCCCTGGTCCCTACAAAGGAGCTTCAAGAATCGCGTGATATGCAGCGCCTATGGCGCCGGCCTTTTCACCCAATGCTGCGGATATGACGGGAACGTGATGGTCCATTGGTCGCCATTCAAAGCGATCGAGGTTTTCGCGAAGCGGATCAAACAATGCGGGCCCTGCTTGAGCGATGCCTCCTCCGATAATGACGATCTCCGGATCGAAACTATTGATGAATGAAGCGACTGCCGCGGCCAGGTGAAAGATCGAACGAAGCCAGATCTCTGTTGCGTCCGTATCGCCGGCAAGATGGGCTTCGACGAGTTTGCGTGTAGACGTGAAACGCCCGCCAGAGCGCTCGGCCAGATTGTAATTGCCGATCATCTGTTCGAGACTTCCCGGAGTGTTCACAATGTCGGGAGGACCATCGGAGTACACGGAGACGTGGCCCAGATGGCCCGCGCGTCCGATGTGACCCTTGAACAGACGACCTTCTACAAGTACTGCCCCTCCGACTCCTGTTCCGAGAGTCAGAAGAATCACGTTGCGGTAACCCTTCGCTGCACCCTGCCAGACTTCTCCTAACAGAGCTGCGTGCGCATCGTTCAGCACAACTACCGGAGAAGGCAGCTCCAAAAAGTCCTGCCACAGAAAGCCCTGAAGTCCTTTTAGCCGTCCTTGCATGTAACCAATCGATCGACCGTCCTTCGCTGCCAGCCCGGGAGCGGCAAGACCGACGTGCGCAGGTGCCTGGCCGCGCCGATATTGAATCTGGTGGAGATTGGATTTGATTGTCTGTGCCCACGAACCCTCCGAGTCGGCTGTATCGCAGGTCAGATACTCGAGCACAGTGCCGTCAATGGAAACCACGACGACCTTGATATTTGTTCCGCCGAGATCTACGCCGATTGAGTAGGTCATATGGGCTTGCTCAAAATAAATCCGTGTTCTACGCGGTTTCTTTGCCGTCTTTGCGACTTTGCGTGAGAAAACTTTCTGAATTACGCGGCCGGATCAATACCAGAACCAGGATCATCCCCAGAAAAGGAATGAAGCTCGCAGTGATCAATATCGGCTCAAATGAATAATGATCGGAAACATAACCGATAAGAAACGTCGAGACGATCGTTCCCAAACCTGCACCGGTACCACTCATGCCACTGACAGTTGCTACCGACTCGCTGCGGTAAAGATCCGACGGAAGTACGAGGGCCATAGTCGAGAAAGACGCGTATGCAAACGTGGAAACCGCGAAGAGACCAGCGAGCGCCAGCAAGTTCGAAGTAAAAATAGTTGGGATCAGTAGGGCCATTCCCAGTCCACCAAATACAACAACAGCCTTGCGCGCTTTGACGACTGGCCAGCCGCGTCGAATTAACCAACTCGACATTCCGCCGCCAAAGAAGTTACCGAGATCGGCGGCAACAAAAGGGATCCAGAATGCAATCAATCCCCGCTCGGGGTTAATTCCTTTAGTCACGAGATAGATCGCAAACCAGTCGGTGATAAAAAACCAGACCGGGTCGGTCATCGTACGAGCTGCTATCACGCCCCACGTTTGCGGTAGTTTGATCAGGTCTCGCCATCTCGTCTGTTGAGTCGACTGTTCGTTCTGCTGATCGAGTTCGACTCGATCGCGCAGAATCATTGCGCGTTCAGAGTCTCCAATTCGTGGATGAGACTCGGGCGGGTGATACAGTATGCGCCAGGCGATCAGCCACAAAAAGCCCAGCGTCCCGGTGATTATAAAAGCCGGTCGCCAGCCGCCGAAGTATTTGTACAAGCCAATGACGAGTAGCGGGGCAATTGCTCCGCCGATCGAAGAACCACTATCAAAAAGCGCCACAGCCCAGCCGCGTTCCTTCTTGGGAAACCATTCTGCTACAGCCTTCGTTGCGGCCGGCCAGTTCGCTGATTCACCTGCGCCGAGTAAGAAACGAAAGAACGCAAAACTCTTCATGCCGCCGGAAAGCGACGTCAACATCGCGGCGATTGAGTACCAGATCACCGTGATCGTCAGGCCTTTGCGTGTGCCGATGCGATCAATTAAACGACCCGAGACGGTTTGTCCAACTGAGTAAGCAACACGAAACGCGATTACAATCATGGCGAAGTCTTGATTGTTCCACGAGTATTGTTCTTTGAGATAAGGAGCCAGAACAGACAGTGTTTGGCGATCGATGTA
>DASTVU010000049.1:0-10971 GCA_035758935.1 Pyrinomonadaceae bacterium
TGAGCCGCCGCCTTTTGCTTCGAGCAGATAAGCGCCGACGGGTAGTTTGCCTTCGATTCGAATCTGTTCGGAGTAAGCCTTGTGAGTCCCGCTGTCGTTAAAGTTTTTGGACCAGGCTTTGAATGGCGCACGACCCGCAGTTGGAACTCTCTGAAGCCAGGGCGCAGGGTCACCTTCACCATCTTCTTCATCTTCCGTGGCGAGAAAACGCACGTCGCGTGTCATGTCGATCTTGTAGAGGGCAAAGTCGATGCGACGAACGTTGCGTGTATTCAACGCAAATTGAATTTCGGAACCGGGCAGAAAGATGTTGGCAACGCCGATTCCGAGTGAGGGCTCGGTAATTTCTTTGATACGTTGCTGCGCCTGGTCGAAATAACGAGTCCCGCCTTTCGGAAATTCTCGAAGCAAACGGCGGTAGAGTTCGACTGCTTTCACGTAATCCGGTTCCTGTTGATATTGCCCGTCTTCTAGCAGCTGGATAGTGCCGTAACTGTTCATCCACTCGGCATAGAAATAGAGCGCATCGTCGTACCAATCGGTTTGTTTACCGGCCTTGAGTGCGTCTTCAAATTGATCGGGAACGCGGTAACGCGCAGTGTAATCGCCACCGGCGTAGCGCATGCTCATCGCGAGTAAGAAATTGATGTGTGATGTGTCGTTTGCTGAATTGCTGATCTTTAATGCGTTCTCGAGGATGTCGAGAGGAATGTAGTTGCCGTAATAGGTGTAGATGTAATAGTCATCGGCACGAGGTGGATGTGCGGCTCTGAAGATAATCTTGAGATAACGATCGCGGGCACGGTCGAGGTCACGTTGTCCGGCCCAATAGTCGAGTGCCTGGTGGTAGTGAGGCCATGAGGCGCCCCAGTTCATTTGACCCCTACGCGTCCAGAAAAAATCGCCGAGTGATTCGTTAACTTCGGCCCAGACCAGATCGCGATCCGTTTCCTTCTCGACGACGCGGATTAGCTCTGCCAATTGTTTCTGCGCCTGTTCGATACGAGTCGTATCCGGCGTTTGCGTCGCTGACTGGGCGCGCCATGCGGTGTCGGCCAGGCGAAACTCGACCCAACGCAACTCGGCTCGACTGAGCTTGGTCTTGTCAACTTTGGAATAGAGCTCGTTTGCGCGGGAATATGAGCCTTGTGCGTACTCGGCCTCCGCGTCGTTCCGCAGTTGGGAGTAATCGGGTTGCTGGGCGACGGAGTTGAACAACAGGAAGGTAAAGACGGAGATTGAAAGGATGATTGTCTTCATAGCGGTAAAGGAACGGGCGAAGTTGAGGAGACTTGCGCTACAAAAGCAGTATCCACAGATTACACAGATTATCTGCGTAATCTGTGGATGGTTTGAGTGTTAGTTCGACAGCAGATACACGGCGAACGAGGCGAGCCAGTGTTCACCGGCGTAGTCGCCGCTGGCAACGTGGGCGAGTGCGGCTGAAGCGTGCCGGTCTGCGGCAGCAGAAAGGACTTGCCGCGCCGAATCACCTGCCGGAAGTGCTGCCGCAATGCTTCGCATGCACCACGCCCGGCTAAGATTCAAACCATCAAGGTGGACCAGCTTGGGATCCGTTCGATCGGTGACGATCGCCGGTTGTAACAACGCCTTCGGATCACCTTTCGCAACACCCGGAAGGAACCGGTGAAACCACTGGCTAAACTCCTGCGGCTTCATTACGCGGCGCATCAGGTCGGCTTCCATCAGAGCGGCAGAAAAGAAATCTTCACCGCCGGGCTCCCAGCCACCCGGATAGTCAGTATCGTTTGCAAAGTATGTCCGGCTGCGTTCGTTGAGTAGTGCTTCCAATTCGAGATCGCCGACTTTCTTCGCATAGTCGAGCGCAAACGCCAACCCGAACGCCGTGTTTGGATGTACACCGGTCCTGATGGGATAGGTCTGCTTAGGAAGAAAATTTCGGTACGACTTCGCGAGCGTGTCAGCGAGCGGTTGAAGGTTTTCGGACCACTTCTTTCCGTCCGCGTCGTTCCATGAGTGAAGCTCTTCAGCGAGCTTAAGTGCCCAGGCCCAACCGTATGTACGCTCAAACGACTGGCGGTTCGGCTGCTTCATGTAGACGATTTCAGCCTGAATGTTTTGTGCCGTGAGATTTGCATTCAACGCATCGCGTATCTGTGTCGATTCAGGAAGATTTGGAAACGACTTCAACAATCGCACCAGCATCCAGTGACCGTGCACGGATGAGTGCCAGTCGTAACAACCATAGAAAGCAGGATGCAGAACTTTGGGGCTGCTGACCTCGCTCGCGTTGTTGATAACGTGCTCGGGCTTGTTCGGAAACTCGCGGCCCACGCACTTCAACGCGAGGCCGGCAAAGTGTGACGCCTGTTTCTCTGTAAACGACTTGCTGGAACTCATTTGCGAACTGGCGGCGACGATTGGAAACAGCAGGATGATTAAGTAAACAGCCAAAGCTTTCATAAAGTTGTCGACTCAGTAACGGTGAGATGGTCTTCCGATGTGTATGTGTGGACCAGTGGCGGTACCGGGAATTGCCGAGCGAAAAGCTAAATAAGGAATTCCGTTCTTCTGCAAGAAGTTCAACAGTGCTCGTCCTTCGACGCCATCAGGATGAAGCTGGATATCCATTGCGTTGCGATGATCGAGACGCCAGCGATCATGAATTGATCCCTGCCCAAAAACTGCGATTGGAAGTTGCTTGTTGAAGGAGTCCGAAAAGAATCGCTGAATCTTCCACGCCTCACCGATATTCCAACCCCCAGCACCTGTGAAACGCGTAAACGTAGCAGTACGAATGAGACCTTGCTTCGCGAGCCGAAGATTCTTTGCGATTTCTTCGTTTGCAGCCGTCTCGACGAGGACACTGGCAATTTGAGCTTCGGCATTCGCCATCTGGCGATTAGTCTCGTTGATCTTTTCCTTAGCGAGCGCTAGGGCACGCTCGTTTTCTTCGACTTGCGTCCTGGCTATCAGTCCTTCCGCGAGCAATTTTTTCGCCTGCTCGAGTTTCTCTTCAGCGCGCTTCACGTCGTTTTCGTAGAACGGCAACAGCTTTCCGAGACTTGCTTTGTATTCGTTTGTGAGTCTGACGAATTCATCGCGTAGCTTTGTAAGTTCAGTCTGAGGCGGCGGCGCAGGCGCGGGTTTCTTCTTTGTCTTACGTTGCGCGGCGACGTCAATACAAAAAAGCACAACAAGCGAAGAGGCACAAAAAACGCAGATGATCATCTGCAGAAAACTTTGTGCTTTCTTGTGGCTCACTTCACCAACGTACCGGTACGACTCCAACGTGTATTCGTGAAGAAATCAATGACTGGATTATTACTCGACGGCGCGCTCTCGTCGTAGGACCAATAAACAAACATCGCACGGCCAATCACGAGGTCACGAGGGACAAAACCCCAGTACCGACTGTCTTCACTGTTGTTGCGATTGTCGCCCATCACAAAATAACTGTTTGCCGGCACGACGATCTCATCCTTGCCCTGAAACACGTCGTAATCCTGCGCGTCGTCATCAGCGCCGGCATTGTAATAGACGTCGTAAAGCTCACCGGTTTTTTTGGGTGGGGCGTCGAGAATCTCCAGGGGATCTTTGCGGTTGTGATCTTTGGCAGTGATGCGATGCTCGGGTACAACCTCACCGTTAACAATGACGTTGGTTCCCTTGATGCTGATGCGATCGCCGGGTATTCCGATGACTCGCTTCACGTAGTTTGTCAGGATGGGGCGGTTGTCAGGACGATCATCGCGCTTTGGATCGTAAGGATTGCCAGGATACTTAAAGACGATAATATCGCCGCGTTTAATTTCTCTTTGAGGCAGAAACGGAAGCGACGCGCCCGGCGCAAAGATGAATTTGTTCACAAGCAAGTGATCGCCGATCGTGATCGTGTTTTGCATCGATCCCGTCGGAACCTTGACCGCCTGAACGATGAAGGTCATCCCAAACAACGCCATGATGACCGTAACCACCGCCGACTCGAAGTATTCGCGCCCGACAAACTTGGGCGGACCCTGCGGCTTCACCGGAGCCACCGGCTGCTTTTCATGACCGTTACGGTTAAATAGCCGAGCGAAAAAAGGCTTCGCCTCGGTGGTATCGGGTTCGGTGACTGTTACCTTGTCAGTAGTACGGTTGATAGCCATTAAAAAAACATCCTAGATACGTTGCTGGCGGCGGTCAAGTTTACCGTCCACAGATTACACAGAAGAGGCAGAAACTACGAATCCAGAGACGACTCCGTTCCATCTCTCGATTCGTCCCAACTCATTCCCTCCAACGCTGCTCTCGCCGCCGCAGCTTCGGCCGCCTTGATCGAGTGGCCTTCCCCTTGGATGCTGCCGCCGTCCCATGAGACTTCGACGTGGAAAATACGTTGATGCGGCGGCCCCAGGGTTTCGATGACTGCATAACGTGGCGCAGGACGGCGAGCGGCCTGCAAACGCTCCTGAAGCATCGTTTTATAGTCGGCCTTCGCTGCGCTCAGCGGATCGGCGCCTTCCAGCTCATCACGTAGGGCATAACAAACAAACCTGGTTGCAGCTTCGAGACCGCCATCCAGAAAGATCGCCCCGGTGATTGCTTCAAACACGTCCGCCAGCAGTGCATTCTTCTGCCTGCCGCCGCTTTTTTCTTCACCCCGTCCGAAGCGAAGAAACTCGCCGAGGTTCAGTTCGAGTGAAGCCTTCGCGAGTGTCGGCGCGCTTACGAGGCGATGCTTCATGCGCGACAGTTCACCTTCCGTGCCGGCGGGATACGAATTACACAAATAATTCGACACAACTAAACCCAGCACTGAATCGCCAAGAAACTCGAGGGATTCATTATGAAGTTTGCGTGCCTGTTGTTCATCGCCAGGCGCAACTTTCTCATGCGCCCACGAACGATGTGTGATGGCCCGTTCGAGCAAAGCACGATCATTGAACTTGTAAGCCAGAACGGTTTGGAGGAGATCAAGATCGGGAATCGTTTCGGAGTTTTTCAAAACGCGCTGAATTATAAGCAAACGCCGGAAGCTTGTCTAAAATGACGTGCTTCCGGCGTTGGGAATGGAGACCAGATTGCTTTTGTTAATTGCGTGGTCTGTCGGGCTTAGCGGCGGCTGGTTTCGTTGCGCCAGCCGGAGTCGTTGTGTTTGCGGCGGCAGGTTTCGTTGTGCCGGCCGGAGTCGTTGTGCCTGCTGCGCCGTTACCGTTACCTTGCGGCGCGCCTGAGGTACTCGCAGGCGTCGCAGCAGGGGTTGAAGTCGGCGGAAGCGACGTTAACGGTGTTGGCTCGGGCGGTAGCGGCTTCGAGAGAACGCCGGCAATAAATTGGTCCAGACCAGTTGTTTGATCGCTATTCCGGTATTTGTACCAGGTTGTCAGGCTCTCGTTCCAAACTGCCTTGGGTTGCGCGAAGTCGGCATTGGCACCTGCGAGTGCCACTGCACGAGCGTAACCGTCGATCATACGATCGACGAGCTGGTTGATGTTAGCCAGCATCAATTTGCTTTCCGGTGTTTCGTCCTTGCCGCTGTAGAGTCTTTTGTACTCTTCCGACAGCTTGGCATATGGACCGGTTTCATAGGCTCCCGCGATGTAGGCATAAGTGTAAGGCGACTTCTTCAATTGCGTCTCAAACTGTGCCGCCTTGATCAGGAATTTAAGTGCATTTGACGGATCGCTCTGCAGTGAAAGCGAGCCTATCGAGTAGTTGAGGTATGCGACCCCCACCTCTTTGCCGGCTAGCGGCTTCCAGTCTTCAATAGTCTTTCCTGAATCGAGAGCAGCCAGCGCCTTCTTCGCATGCTCGAGAGCTTCAGCACTCAGCGCCGGATTGTTCAACGGTGCCACAAGGTATGCATTGACGCCCAAATCAATCTGCACTTTCAGATTGTCCGGTTGTGCCGCCAGGATCTCTTTACCGAGCGCATAGGCTTCCGGATATTTCTTCTGGACGTAGAGAAGATCCGTGAAGCGAGCGGCTCTCGTAATCTCCTCGTACTTGGCGACCCACTTCTTCAGGTACTCAACGATCTTATTCTGGGCCTCAGTAATCCCAGTGGTAGGACACGCCAAATACTTTTTGGCGTCTTCGTAAGCTTTCGCTTGATCGTCAGCTCGGTTCTTAAGAAATGATGCGTACAGGGCTTCTTTAGCTTCATCTGTACATGCTGCATCTTGAATGGCAGCGTCCGGTTGCGCGATGAAATTGCGCGCTGCAACTGGCAGAGCGAGTATCGCGACTGAAGTGTAAATAGCAAAAAACGTTATCAGCTTTTTCATTAGTTGTACCCAACCTCCAAAAATCAGTTCAAACAGTCGCGTCCAGGGGCCCTGCCCTTTTTCGGTAGCCGCGGGGAAATTTTAGGATGCGAGTGATCCAAAAACCGGTTGCCGATCTTTGAATCCATGGGGAAGCACTTAAGGGTGCTTTAATAAACCTGGGTAAATAGAACGCCCGCAATAATCCTGCAACTATGGGAAATGTGTCAAGACATACCATGCTTAGAGTAGAAAAACATTAAAAAAATTTGCGCCGGATAACAAAACTCCGGCGCAAGTAAGAGAGAGGGGGTAGATCAGGGGTTCTGGTCAGGGTTGAATTCGCCTCGGTCGCTGTTCGCCAGGCGCACTAGTCGCGGGAGTCTGAGTCGTTTTGGTTGAGGTGGTATTTGATTTTGGCGCCTCAACCGGTTTCTTTTCGAGCGGCATTAGCACACGCTTCACCGTATTCTTTGGTTCAGACGTGGCTGGTTTAGCGGCGGCGGGTGCAACAGTGCTTGGAGCGGGAGTGGCTGTTGCGGTAGCCGCGCTTGTCGTTTCCCCATTGGTTCCTTCGGTGGTGGTACCGTCAGCTGCGGCGTTTTCTGCCTCAGCTTCAGCGTCGGCCACTTCCTTTTCTTCGTCATCGAGTGTAGATGCAACCTGCAGGTTGATCGTCGTTCCAAAGCGATGATTCAGTTGACGATAAATCTCGCCCGCTACTGCTGCCGGGAAGTGCCGGCGAGCGTCAGTTCCCTGCGCGATGACGACTACTGCGAGTCGCGGGTTCGCGAGCGGAGCGTATGACGTGAATAAGCCAACCCAACCACCCTGACCGATGCACGTTCCGGTCTTGCCGGCCACAGTTTGAGTTGGATCGTAAGACTTGCGAGCGGTGCCGTAATTAACGGCGCCCACCATTCCCGGAACCATGCGCTGCCAAACATCAGTTGTAATTGGCAACTGGCGTCGCACTTTCACACCCATCTTGTTCGCTTCTTTAACGCTGTGTGCGATCTGTGGCTGAAGCAGCTTGCCACCATTCGCCATTGCTGAAACAAGCGTTCCAAGCTGCAGCGGCGTCACTTCAAAACCGTCCGCATGTGAAAAGATGCGTCTTTCAATAATGCCGGGCCTCACTTCCGGCAATCGGCCCGGAAACTCAAACGGCACGTTGATACCTGTCTTTTCGCCGAGACCGAGCTCACGCGCATAGGTCACCATCTTGTCGGAACCGATCTTCGTACCGACTTGCTGGAAGAACGGATTGTCGGAGTGAGCAAGGGCTGACGTAAGGTCGATGCGGTATCCGTCGCCAACTGTATCAAGGGCCGGAATCGCATTCTCAGAAAGTCCGGCAACACCGGTCACAAGCTTGATTGTCGAGCAGGGTTTGAATCCGCGACGCAGTGCCCATTCCTGGTTGACCATGGAATAAACACGACCAGTCATCGGATCCATCACCACCACTGTGCCAGCATGATTGCCGAGCGCATTCACAGCAACGCGACGGACTTCCGGATCCTCTCCGGTAAGATCATCCTTCGCGATGTATGACTGCACCTCATCGCGCATGGCTTTATCTATTGCCATTTGTCGCGCGATCGCAGCACGACGAGCGGCTTCTGCACGACGGCGCGCTTCCAGCAACGCACGGCGGCTGCGCGCAGAGGCCTGACGCATCGCGGCCGCACGCTCTCGCTTGGTCAGCGGCCGGCGAAGCTTTCGTTCCATGGCTCTGATCGACGCAGACTGCTCGCGAGCAACGAGCGCTCTCTGACGACGAACATCTCGAGCCGTTACACGGCCACGGCTGCGACGTGAACTTCTCGCAACGTGCCGCCCTCCACGTCGTGACGTGGCGCGGCTTCTCGCAGAGGCTTTTTTGTTTTTCGTAGCGCGGGCACTACGGCCCGAGGATTTCTTCTTCTTCCCGAATGCTGTACCGGAAAAAGCCAAACAAATTAAGACAAATAGAATGAAGACAAGCCGGCGTGACTTAGGGGAATAGAAATGCAGAGTCATCAGGCCTAAGTACCTCTCTTTTAAGGGATGGCTCACCAACAGGCGAGCAGAAACGAAACTTCCAACCGCGTTACCGTAAATCTCGAAAATCCTTTTGCAGTGCTAAGCTCTTTCAAAAAACGCCTCATTTCGTGTTTCGATCAAACCTTCTGCTGCAACTTGAGGGGCGGGAAGAGTTTCCCTAACGGGCGGTCTCTGGGGACATTGATTTGAGACCGCCGCAAATATAACATCAATCGACAGTTGTGGGCAATCAAAAAGTAATCGATTATACATATTTCGCTGGAACAGCACGTGCTTGACCGTTTCCCAGTTTCCAGATTTTTTGAAAGACCTGTGAATTTTGCGGACCTTAAAGTAAAGATAAAGGCTCAATGCAGCAGGTTTACCAAACTGAACAACGTCTGATGCCGACTTTTCCCTCTTAGTTTCCGTAATGACATTTCCGGCCCAGATTCGAAGCTTTCGCGCCCGGCTGCTCTTGCTGCTGGCCCTGATGCTCGGGCTCACCCTCGGTATCCAGTATTACTTCAACTTGCGGACAGTGCGCGCGAACGCACGCATGGTCGTCGAGCAGGAACAAGCCATCATGACCGGTATTGCACTGGGTCTCGAGAGTATTCAAAGCGATAAATACCTGGATGAAATCATCGGCGACCTGCGCGAGCCGTTGCTAAATGAGAAACACGGTCGCGTCAGGAACATCCTCGTCGTGGACGATGAGGGAAACGTCAGAGACAGCCTGATTCCTGAATTCACTCCTCGCGAACGCGAAGACCAAACCACCCAGTACGTTCAGTTCAAGGACATTCAACTGCTGCCGCTAAGAAGCGCAGTCCAGTACACGAAAGAGCACGAACAACTCCCTTCCTGGATTCCGCCATCAACCGATGTCGACTTCGGCGAAGCGGGCGCTTTCTATTTTCCGGTTCACACTGACAAGGGACGACGCTTTATCATCGTGGTCCTCGACTCAGCGCACATATTGACCAATGTCCTCGAGCGCCAGTCGTCGCGTTCCGCGCTCTACACGCTCGGCGTACTCTTTGTGACTACACTTGTCACCGGCTTCTTTGTCTGGCGCTTTACGCGTCCTATCAAAGACCTCTCAAACGCAGCACGAAAAGTCGCCGGCGGCAATTTCGATGTGCAGGTACCCGCAGACAGGCTCGACGAGATGGGAACACTCGCCGGCGCCTTTAATGAAATGACCGCAAAGCTCGGCCGCGCGCGCGAGCTCGAAACGCAACTTCACCAGGCGGAAAAAGGCGCGGTGGTCGGCCGGCTTGCGGCAGCCATCGCTCACGAGATTCGTAATCCGCTCAACTACATCAATCTGACGCTCGATCATCTGCGCTCGTCGTTTGCGCCCGCTGATCAAAACAAGCGCGCGACTTTTATTAAGCTCACTGAACAACTGAAGACCGAAGTTGCACGCATCAATCGTCACATCAGCGACTTCCTGAAATACTCGCGACCATCAAAACTGGAATTACAGACTGTTGACATACGTGCGGAAGCCGAAGACGCATTACGTCTCGTGGAAGGCAGAACTGAAGAGTGTGGGATCAAGACGAATATCATTCAGGAAGGCGAGCTTCTTCCGGTGATAGCTGACCGCGAGTCACTACGTTCAGTCTTCACCAACCTTGTTATTAACGCGGTCGAAGCGATCAACGGCGCCGGCGGCAGCGTCTCGATCAGGCTTTCGAACGCCGAAGCAAACTCTGTTAAGGTGGAGATCACGGATAGTGGATGCGGCATCGCCGCTGACGACATCGCAAAGGTCTTCGAGCCATACTTTTCAACCAAGGAGACCGGCACGGGTCTCGGTCTGGCGATTGTGAAGAAGGCCGTCGACGATCACGGCGGCACGATCAGCGTTGCGTCCAAAGAAGGTGATGGTACAACGTTCACTATAATTCTACCGGCTAAAGAGAACACACATGCCACGAAAGAACATTCTGGTAGTTGACGACGAGAAGTCGCAGAGAGAAATCCTGGAATTGATCCTCGCGGAGGAAGGTTACGACATCACCACCGCCGCTTCCGGCGAAGCTGCACTCAAGTTCGCGAAAGACCGGCGCTTCGATCTCGCGTTGACGGATCTGAAGATGACCGGCATGGACGGCATCGAGTTGCTCCAGCAACTGCTTGCTTACGACTCTTCGATCATCGTCATTCTGCTCACTGCACACGGTTCAATCGAGTCAGCGAAAGAAGCACTGCGGCGTGGTGCGTTTGACTATCTCGAAAAGCCTTACGACAAAGCTGCGCTGCTGGAAACAATCAATCGCGCACTCGATCGTCTCGACGCGATCGACATCGAGATCATTTCCGCGTCGCCCAAGATGGAATCAGTGAAAAAGATGATCCTGAAAGTGGCGCGCTCTAACTCGACCGTGTTGGTTCGAGGCGAGTCGGGCACCGGCAAGGAGTTGATTGCACGCGCGGTTCACAATCAGTCACCTCGCTCGGGGGAGATGTTTCAGGCTGTCAACTGTGCGGCAATCAATGAGAACCTGCTCGAGTCGGAGTTGTTTGGACACGAAAAGGGATCGTTCACGGGCGCACATGCCGAGAAGAAAGGTTTATTCGAAATCGCGGATCGCGGCACGCTGTTTCTTGAAGAGATCGCAGAGATTGATGTCGGCATTCAGGCCAAACTCCTGCGCGCGCTACAGGAACGAAAGATACGTCGTGTCGGCGGTAC
>DASTVU010000050.1:0-4584 GCA_035758935.1 Pyrinomonadaceae bacterium
CCGGAGCATGATGAGTATCATCTTGAACTTCGTAGCCGCCCGCACCGCGTGAGGCTGATTCGCGGGAAGAGTGATCGTCTCACCTTGCCGCACCGTGTAACTCTTGCCTGCTATCTCGATGTCAGCTTCGCCATCGAGGACCATGACCAGGGCATCGAAAGGTGCCGTGTGCTCACTTAGACCTTCGCCCTTATCGAAGGCGAACAACGTGACCGTGCCGCCTTTATTCTTCAGCAACACTCGGCTGACGATAGAGTCGTCCTGGTATTGCAGTAGGTTAACGAGTTGTTTCACCTCGGCAGTTTTATCTGAGACTTGATCTTGCTCAGTCATAACATCCTATCTTCGAGAGACTGATTTAGTATTTCAATGCTTGATGGCCACGAGCGCCACCGCAGCTAATTCCTTGCGATATTTTCTAAACACGGACCGCATCTCAAAGACTCGTCGTCGCGCCTCAGAATCATGAAGGACATTCCAGGCAAAGCGTAATGCACCAGCAACGCCTTCATCGCGAATCAATCGTTGTGGTTCCAACAAACTCATGGAAGCCATGTTCACTGATTGAACTCCAAAGCCTTCGGATTCCAAAAGCGAGCGCCATTCGGAAACAGAGAGCGGGCGCACGCCGTGGTGAACAACGCCGGTCAGCGCACGTTCAGTTTCCTTTCTGGTGTTCGCATCGAGGCGATCGGAGAGAAGACACATTTCATGAATCCCGTAGCGGCCGCCACTCTTAAGCAGCCGATACGCTTCTCGCACTATGTCGCGTTTGACCTCCTCAGTCTGCATCGTGAGCATTGCTTCGCCGTAAACGACCGTGACGCTTTGTGCCGGAAGGCCCGTATCCGAGGCGCTGCCTACGATGCAACGTAGCTGGTCTCCCTTCAAGTAACCGCTTACGCTCCTCGCCGCGCCTTCGTCACGCTCAACTGCCGTGTAAGACCTGGGATTCAACTTTATCGTGAGCCGAGCTGTCACGCCCATGCCGGGCGCAAACTCCACCACATCATCGTCGCGTTCAATTCGCAGAGCTTCCAACATCTTTCGGGTTAGCTGCATGCCTCCTGGTCGAAGCACACGTTTACCGAGACGCGCAAGCACCCAGTGCCCCGGCATCTTCTCTGTCTTCAGCCCTTGTCCTGGGCGAATCGAATCATCTGCTTTGCGCATCACTCGGAAGTCTATTTGCAGGAACGAGACTACACCATGACTTATGTCACTCCCGGCACTCCCATTGGGAACTTAGTTCGCGGGGGTTTGCGGCTCAACGTTGGCCGGCGAATGACTCGAGGGCTACTTCATCAAGGATGATAAGCCGGCGACCCTCCACGATGATTAGTCCGTCGTGCTGGAGACGTGTGAAGGCTCGTGAGACGACCTCCCGGACAGAGCCAATACGCGCCGCGATCTGCTGGTTGGTCTGAGTGAGGTTAATGCTGATTCTGTTCTCAGTACGAGTACCGCTCCTACGCGCTTCCGCGAGGAGAAAACGCGCCAGGCGCTGCCCAACTTCTCGTAGTGAAAGAGCCTCAACAAGCTCAGCGCACCGCCTCAGCCGCCCTGCTAAAACTTTTAACGCTGCGAGAGCGATCTCCGGGTGCTCTAAAAAGAGGTGCCGTACGTCCCGCTTGTCAATGAATAGTGTGATTGTCTGTTCTTCTGCCGCTGCGGTAGAGGGATATGTACCGTCGTCAAAAACCGGCACTTCAGCAATAGTTGCGCCGGCCCGCTCCACGTGAATAACTTGCTCTCGCCCATCCGGACTAACACGAAAAGCACGCACCGCACCTTCGACGATGACATAGAGACCGCGCGCTTCTTCACCGGCAACAAACAAGATTTCATCTTTTTGAAACCGCCGCTCCACAGCTCCGCCAGCCAACACATGTAGCGTCGTCTCATCAAGTGCTTCAAAAAGCTTTGCGCGCTTAAGCGCGGCAATCTTATCGACCGTCATTTCTCCCACAGATTACATTGATTTGTGCGAACTGTGCATCAGTAGAAGCTTGCGTCTCCGCTTGTGAGGGGTGTGACACAAGTCATTTTATGCTGCTGTGAAAGAGTGGAAGATAAGGAAAGCGTCCCCAGCCGAACATCAAGATTTTGAAAGGAGTCAGGAAATGGTAGCTACCGGTGGCATGTTGACTATAAATCAGCCGCACATCCCAGACTTTACCAATCCTCTCGGGTTGCTGGTGCATTGCCACGAAAGAATAGAGGCTCAATTGTGCTCACTCGAGCGGGCTGCGGAAATCCTGCGCGCACGCGATACGCAATCACTGCCCCAGATTTTTTTTGCTGTAGACGTTGCCTGCACACACTTTGCGATTGCTGGAGTCAAGCACACCGAGGACGAGGAAGTTTCGCTCTTTCCGCGATTGCGCGAGCAGGGCGGTAGTGCCGGGCAGGAAGCGCTCGCCGCGATGAGTGAGCTCGAGTCGCAACACCGCAGTGCAGAGCGTCTTCATGCTCAATTCGATGAGCTGGTTGGAAACCTTCGGCGCGATGGTTCGGCCGAAGAAAAGGAATTGGATCGCTTCGGTGATATGGTCGCTGAACTCACCGCACTTTATCGCCCGCACATTCTTCTCGAAAACAATCTGGTCTTTCCGGTCGCCGCAAGGGTTTTGCCTGTTAGCGCGATTCAGGCCTTGGGCGAAGAAATGCGCAATCGGCGAAGAGATATTTTGCAAAAGCTCGAACGTCCGCGCATTGACCAGCTTCGGGAGAGCAGTTGATAGCCGCGAACCATCTTGAACCTTCGACTCGTCGCGTTCGCCTCAGGCCGATTGCCTTGCCTATCGAGCATGGCGGCTGGTCCCTTTTGTTTGAACCCATAATACTTGGTCTGTTACTGGCTCCATCGCTCGTTGGGCTATGCATTTCGATCGCAGCGATTGGCGCCTTTCTGGGTCGGCATCCTTTCAAGTTGGCAACAATCGACCGGCGAAGGAATCGACGATCGTTACGCACGGCACTCGCGGAACGCTTTGCACTTCTTTATGCCGTGATCGGCGCGCTCGGTCTCGCCTTTGCAATCGCGATAGGTGGTACAGCAATGCTGTTACCGCTCTTAATCGCAGTGCCAGTTACGATCGTTCAGTTGTTCAACGACGCAATGGGTCGCAGCCGCGCGTTGATAGCTGAGTTGGCGGGCTCAACTGCAACTCCTGCGTTGGCAACAGCGATCGCCTTAGGTAGTGGGTGGTCCTACGCTACGGCGTTCGGACTTTGGGCCATCCTGGCGGCGCGAAACGTACCAACAATTCTTTATTTGCGCGCAAGGCTCAAGCTTCTTCACGGCAAGCCCGCATCGCCGGCCGTCGTGATTGTGGTCCATGTGGTGGCGGTATTCATGGTGTTTGGCTTGGCGCTCGCGGGAAGCGCACCTTTTCTCTCTGTCATCGCCGTCGTGACACTGCTTCTTCGCGCTCTTACTGGTTTCTCAAAATCTGACCAGCACGTGACAGCAAAAAGGCTTGGTTTAAGAGAAGTTGGCTTCGGCGCCATGACTGTGTTTGCCGTCGTGCTGGGCTACGTTGCCCGCTGGTAATTTCTGCGCCGAATCTCGATCAAGTCACACCTGTTCATCTTCAGAGAAGAAGTTTTCGTTTTGGGTTCACCTGCTTAAAACTCCACACCCGTGCGTAACTTTTCGCACCGAGCCAAAGCGTGACTTAAGTCACACCTCTTTGTCTTAGTGATCGCAAACGTTTCGCCGGTAGGTCGCAGCGAAGCGCCGTTTTTGTCTTGGAGCGTCTCTTGCTTGTTACTTCTCAATAGGTCTAAACGGTTGCCGTTATGACTATGCCTAAATACAAAACGCTCGTTCCGGACATTCAATTCTGGATGGGCATGATCCCCTGCCAGGCTGCTTGTCCTGTCAAAACGGACGCAGGCAGATACGTACAACTCATCGCCGAAGGTGAGTTCAAAGAATCCTACCTCGTGTCGCGTTCGCCTAATCCTTTCGCTTCCGTTTGTGGGCGCGTATGTGCCGCGCCGTGCGAAGACGCCTGCCGCCGCGGAAAGATTGATAAGCCGATTACGATCCGTGCGCTCAAGCGTTTTGTGACTGAGAAATACGGCGTCGAGTCGATGGAGCCGGACACTCAGGATGAACTCCGCCAGGGAGTTGACGATGCAGGCAACAAGCGGCGCTGGCATCTTCCAGTGCTGCAAGAGAGCCGCGCCAATGTGGCACGCGGTCAAAAAGTCGCAGTCATTGGGGCTGGCCCCGCGGGAATTGCTGCCGCGCACGACCTGGCATTGATGGGCTATCGAGTGACGGTCTTTGAAGCTACGCAGCAGGCCGGCGGAATGATGTTTCACGGTATTCCTGAATTTCGCCTTCAACGCTCGATCATTGAGAAGGAAATTCAAAAGGTCGTGCAACTTGGCGTCGAGATCAAACTCAACGCTCCTCTCAATGAGAAGTTCGGAATCAAAGAACTCAGAGCGGAAGGTTATGACGCATTCTTTCTCAGTGTTGGAGTGCAGAAGGGCCGCGACATGAATGTCGAAGGCTCAAACCTTGATGGCGTTATCAAGGCAATTGACTACCTGCTCAAAATCAACAAC
>DASTVU010000051.1:0-3511 GCA_035758935.1 Pyrinomonadaceae bacterium
GCTGGTGCTGACTCAGCGCGGGCTTGTTTAGCACCTTCTTCGGTAGCGCCTGGAAGAATGACCGAGCCGCCCGAGATCATGAAGGTGCCAGATTGTACGAGCGACTGAGGCAGTGAGCCCTTTCGGCGCAGATCGCGCGCCACTTCAGATTCGTTGCCTTTTTCGCGAGCAGCTTTAAGCGCTGCTTTGGTTTCTGTGGAAAGGTTGGGGGCGACCCGCAGCTCATAAGTGTACACTCCATCAGGCATTCTTTCGCCTTTGGCGTCACTCAGCTTGAATTCCGCAGAATTTCCCGACTTGAATTCCTTTGAGAATGCAATGCCGTCTGGTCCAGTAACGGTCAGAGTCACGGCTGCATGGGGTGCATTAACATCAAATCTAACACTCGAGCCCAGGCTCGAGAGGCCGGCAAATTGATTTTTGTCTTCATTTGATTGGGCCAAAACTAAAACGTTAAAGCAGGCAAGAACAAAGGCAATACTTAGAACAGAGGGTAAACGCTTAAGAGTTTTCATGGAAAAGCCTTCCTTATCGGCCAGGATGCCGATTATCAAAAGTGTGGATTAAGGACTCTCCAAAACAGGGAAACAGAGAGCAACCTTAGGAATGCGAGGTGTTGCAGAAACCACCCGTATAAAACGATCTTCAAGAGGCGAAAGTCAAGAGTTAAGTTTCTTACATTTGCCTTGCTGGAGTGCAGTGACTTGTCACCGCTTTGGTAAAAATACTAAAGCGCCAACAAGTTGGCGCACTCCAAGGAGGCGCCCAAAATCCCGACTTAATAGTTGAATCGGCGCCACAACTGGCGCATACTGCGCGCGTTGGTCGGGGATGGTTGCCCCCTCTCCTCAAACTGCGAACTGAAAACAGCATGTTGCTTGGACCACGCAAGTGGCGGAGGCACTATGAAGATCCTTTTGCTTCTCTCGCTTCTCCTGAGTCTCCTGATTCCCTGGCAAACTCCTGTCGACTCGCCTCTGACAGTCACGAGCTTCAAGTGGACGCGTGCTCGCCGCACCGTTGAATCTGCTGCCGTAGAGGGAAACGCGCCAGCCAGAGCGATGATTCCGCAGAATCGAATCTTCGCGCGCACCGCGAGAGTCAACGATCCGGCAGGATCGAGAGATCCGAACGCCGACACCCTCGATGGTCGCAGTGCAGCACTGGAAAAAAGCGTCGCCGAAGCTCGCGCACCTAAAGCCGAGCCGATGGATGGCTACGCTTACCGAATCAAGGTACAGAATACGATCAAGAAAGTCGTCGAGGTTGTTTTCTGGGAATATCAATTTCGCGATCCAGCGAATCCGGAATTGGTCGCGCGTCATCAGTTTCTCTGCGGAGTGAATATCCCGGAAGGGAAGACGAAGGAGCTCGAAGGATTCAGCCTCTCAGGCCCGAGCGCTGTAGTGGATGTGAAGACTCTCGATTCTGGTGCTGCGTTCAAAGAAAATGTTGTAATCAACCGGATCGAATATACAGACGGAGCAATCTGGCAAAGGAAAGCCTGGAATCTTGCCGAGGTAAAGGATCGCTACGAGCGCGTGTTGCGCGAACCGTGGCACCCGGGAATGTGCAAGGGACTTTAGGCAATGGAAACGGCTGAAACTCAGAAGCCAAGAGTCCTCATCATCGACGATGAGGAACAGATCAGAAATCTACTAATCGACGTTCTGGGCAACTCCTACCAGTGCTCAGACGCAGGTTCGGCAGAGGAAGCACTCGCTGCGCTCGCCAAGACCACCTTCGACCTCGTAATTAGCGACATCGACATGGGCGGTATGAGTGGTTTGGAACTCGTGCCGCGCGTTCACTCACTCTCGCCCGATACCGTCGTCGTGATGGTAAGCGGAAATCAGGACATCGAGTTTGCCATCAAGGCATTGCGTGTCGGTGCCTTTGATTACATCACCAAACCCATCGATCTGCGACACGTCGAAGCGTCAGTCGAACGAGCCCTCAATCACTGCAACCTGCTGAAGGAAAAACGCCGTTACAAGGAACAGCTCGAGAATCTTCTGCAACAACGCACGGCGGAAGTTCATTGGCTCGGCAACTACGACACTGTTACACAACTCCCTAATCGCGCCCTCTTTGAAGATCGTGTACAGCAGGCTGTCGCGATTGCAAAAGCGACGGGCCAGTCGTTGGGAGTCTTATTTATCGCACTCGATCAATTCAAGAAGGTAAACGACTCGCTGGGCCATGGTCCGGGCGACATACTGTTGCGTGAGTTTGCCGAAAGACTGAAGAGCTGTATCAACAAGTCAGACACCGTGGCGAGATTTGCTAACGACGAGTTTGCTCTCTTGCGGACGCAGATTGACGGCACGAAAGATGTGATCGAAACGATTGGTTCACTTTCACAGGTGTTGAAGTTTTCCTTCGATCTTCCCGGGCACGAGCTCTTCGCGACCGCGAGTGTCGGCGTAAGTCTGTTTCCAGTTGATGGTGACGATTGCCAGACGTTACTGAAGAATGCAGGTGCCGCGCTGTACAAAGCGAAACGTTCGGGCGGTGCGAACTATCAGTTCTTCACCGCCGACATGCACGAGCTGGCGGCAGGTCGTTTGGCGCTCGAAAGCAGTCTGCGTCGCGCGATTCAGAATGAAGAGTTTCTGCTTCATTATCAGCCGCGTGTTTCTGTCGACTCGTTGGCGATCACCGGTGTCGAAGCGTTGGTGCGTTGGCAGCAGCCGCATCGACTGGTGCCGCCGTCGGAGTTTATTCCGCTTGCAGAGGACACTGGACTAATCGTTCCGATCGGCGAGTGGGTCTTACGTGAGGCCTGTTTGCAGGGCCGGCGCTGGAGCGAGCAGGGGTTCGCGCCAATTCCGATTGCTGTGAATATCTCAGCGCGACAGTTTCACGATCGCGATCTGTCGCAGACAGTGATCCGGATCCTCGAGGAGACGGGTTTTCCGCCGAAGTATCTGGAGTTGGAACTGACGGAGAGTTCCATCATGCAGAATGCGGAGTTTGCGGCGAGCATGTTGAACCGGTTGAAGGGTATGGGCATCAATATCTCGATTGATGATTTTGGCACCGGTTTCTCTTCGCTCGCATCGCTCAAGCGACTCCCGATTGATGCACTCAAGATCGATCAGTCGTTTGTGAGGGAGGCTAATAGCGACCCTGACGATGCCGCTTTAGTGATGGCCATCATTACCCTCGGACACAATCTGCGATTAAAGGTTGTAGCCGAAGGTGTGGAGACCGAAGATCAGTTGAGATTCCTGCAGCTATTGAGATGCGACGAGATACAGGGGTATTTCTACAGCAAACCCCTTCCCGCCGAGACACTCGTCTCTTTGTTTGATCAGCAAGTAAAAACGGATCAGAGTTGGGCGTAACTGTAGGGGCGGCCCTCCGTGGCCGCCCTCGATTTATACAAGACGTTCAGCCAGAAGATCGATTAAATCGCGGGCGGCCACGGAGGGCCGCCCTACAGTACGTTCGATCTGTTTAGATATCCTTTACTGGCGATACTCGAAACGCGCGACGTCTGATTCGC
>DASTVU010000052.1:0-3856 GCA_035758935.1 Pyrinomonadaceae bacterium
TCTTGTGGGAATGTCGAAAGAAGATTTTATTGCGGCTGAAGCCCCCAAACATCTGCTGAACCGCGTTGGTGATCCGCGCGAAGTGGCGTATCCGATTCTGTTCCTCGCTTCAGACGAGGCGTCGTTTATTACGGGTACGCACTTGATGGTCGACGGCGGATACACAGCGCAGTAATCCACAGATTACACAGATTGGAGGTTCTGAAAATGAGGCTGTTCGGGACGTCTCTTGCGATCTTCGTGTGCGCGATCTCCGTGTGCGCACAACAGCAGCTGCCGAAAGAATGGATCGATCCCGAGACTGGACATCGCGTCGTTCGTCTCACGGATGAACCCGGCAGCCAGAGTCTCTACTTTCACCAGAACCCATATACGGCTTCGGGGGACAAGATGGTCTTCACGAGCCCGACGGGTCTTTACACCTACAATTTTAAAACTGGGAAGAGCGAGTTGTTGGTCGAAGGCCGCGTCGGGAGTCTGATCGTTGGACCAAAGACACGGCAGGCTTTCTATTTCAAGGGCGACACGATCTATGCAACGAATCTCGACACACGCGAGACACGCGAGATTCTGAAGCGCGCAGAGCTGCGTACCGGATCGGGATTCGGACTCAATGCCGACGAAACACTGCTCGGCGGCAGTTACGTGGAGGGTGGTCAACAGTTCACCAATCCTCGTCCGCCTGCTCCCGGTCAACCCGCCGACAGTTATCCGGGTAAAGGCGAAATGATGGAGCGTCGCTTGGCTGCAAAGCTGCCGATGGCGCTATACACGGTGAACATCAAGACCGGCGAGGTAAAGTCGATCTACCGGAGCACAGACTGGCTCAATCACGTTCAGTTTTCGCCGAGTGATCCAAAGCTAATGATGTATTGCCACGAAGGCCCGTGGCACAAAGTCGATCGCATCTGGTCCATTAACATCGACGAAGGCAAGCCGCGTTTGATGCACAAACGCACGATGGACATGGAGATCGCGGGCCATGAGTTTTTTGGACCAAACGATATGATCTGGTACGACCTGCAAACACCAAAGAGTCAGGTTTTCTGGCTGGCAGGTATAAACGTGAAGACCGGCAAGACGATTCGTTACAGCGTGCCGCGTGAAGAGTGGTCGGTACACTTCAACGTTTCGCCCGATGGGGAATTGTTCGCCGGTGATGGTGGTGGTCCAAACAGTGTGGCCGCGCCCGGTAACGGGCAGTGGATCTACCTGTTCAGGCCGGCGGGTTCGAAGCTCAAAACAGAGCGGTTAGTAAATCTTGCCAAGCACAACTACGGCCTCGAGCCGAACGTGACGTTCACACCTGACCAGAAGTGGCTCGTGTTTCGGTCGAATATGCTTGGTCCAACTTACGTGTTTGCGGTTGAAGTGAAGCCACAGATGACACGGATTACAGAGGGATTATGAGACTGGCTATAGCAGTTTTGGTTTTGTCGCTGGCGACTGTGGCTCAGGCGAATGTGACGTTGCCTGATGTTGTCAGCAGCGGCATGGTGCTGCAACGCGATCAAACTGTGCCGATCTGGGGAACGGCTGATCCGGGCGAGGCTGTGACTGTTAGTTTCAATGGCCAGGTCAGGAACACAACTGCCGACGCCAACGGTCGCTGGTTGATTCGCCTGCAACGGTTGAAAGCGACAGCGAAACCATCGGTTTTGATCGTCGAGGGCAAGAACAAGATCGAGCTACAGGACATTTTAGTTGGTGAAGTTTGGCTCGTCGCGGGCCAGTCGAACATGCAGCGACTGTTGAGCGAAACGTCAAACGGCGCAGCGGCGATTGCCAATGCCAACTATCCGGCGATCCGTCTGTTCAACGTCAGCCGCCAGGTCGCATTTAAACACGCAAAGCCGCCGCTCGGTGTTTGGAGGGCCTGCACCCCCGAATCCGTTAAGGAGTTCTCAGCGGCCGGATATTACTTTGGTGTTGAGCTGCAGAAGGAATTAGACGTGCCCATTGGTCTGATTAACTCTTCTTACGGAGGTTCGCAGGCTGAAGCATGGACACCGGTTGAATACCTGGTCGCTTCCGCCGATCTCAAGCCAACTGTCGATCGAGCGAAGATCTGGGACGAAGAGCGACCGCGAGTCAGAGTGCAATACGACGAAGCGATCCGGCAGTGGCGTGCAGAGTCTTACCTGGCTAGAGCCGCAGACGCGATTCCACAGCCATCGCCTTCCGTACCCGACGCTTTGCGCGAGTATCGTGTTGCGTCATCAATCTATAACGGAATGATCGAGCCACTCATTCCTTTCGCGATTCGTGGGGCCTTATGGTACCAGGGAGAATCGAACGAAGCTCGCGCGCAACAATACGGCATTCTGTTGCCGGTGATGATCAAGTCGTGGCGCGAACGATGGGGCGAAGGTGACTTTCCGTTTGGTATCGTTCAATTACCAAACTATCGGGCCACGAAAGACGATCCAGCAGACGAAGCGTGGAGTCATTTACGAGAAGCACAACGGCTCACCGCCGCTTCGGTGCCGCGGACGGGCCTGATCGTCACGATCGATCTCGGGGAAGCACGCGATATCCATCCGAGGAACAAACTCGACGTCGGCAAGCGAATGGCACGCTGGGCGCTCGTCGATGTTTACAAACAAAAGATCTTGAAGTCTGGTCCAGTATTTCAGAAAGCAGAAATCAAGAATTCCAAAATCGTTGTGACGTTTTCTGAAGTCGGCACTGGATTAAAACTTGGCATTGGGAACAAGCCCGAAGAGTTCGCAATCGCCGGCGCCGATCGCAAATGGTACTGGGCTGAAGCAAAAGTGGTGGGACGCAATCGCGTCGAAGTTTGGTCAACGCAGGTGTCGCAACCAGTGGCCGTCCGTTACGCATTTAACAACAACCCGAGAAATCCGAATCTCACAAACGATACCGGCATCCCCGCCGGACCGTTCCGCACAGACAACTGGCCTGGCCCAACAGATGGCAAGAGGTAGGTTGTCTGAACCTACAAAAAACTTATCCACAGATTACACAGATATTTTTCTGTAGATCTGTGGAATCTGTGGATTTGAAAGGAGCGTTACCCATGCGACTCATTAAATCTGTCGTGTTCACGGTGATCTGCTCGGTCGTGGTTTTTGGCCAGAGCAATAAAGGCGGAATCAGCGGGACCGTCTTCGACCCCAACGGTGCAGTGGTTCCAGGCGCCACAGTCGTAATCACTGATCTTGGCACTCAAAGGGTTCTGACTCTGACCACATCAGAGTCGGGCACCTATTCGGCCACATCGCTGGATCCGGTGGCTTACAGCGTCAGGGTTGAAGCTACCGGTTTCAAGAAAGCAATAATCGAAAAAGTGAAAGTGGACACGGCGACGACTGCTGCGGTCAACATCACACTCGAGACTGGCTTGGTCGGAGAAACCGTCACGATCACTTCAGACGCTGCCGTCATCAATACTGAGTCGGCTACGACAACGCAGACCGTAAACGAGCGCCAGATACGCGAACTGCCACTGAACAATCGTAGCGTTCTCGATCTCGCGGTGACCGCTCCAAACGTATCGGGTGACGCGGGCAGTGAAGATCCGGGGGTTACTTCGGACCAGCCTGTACCCGGTTTCAATCTGAACATCAACGGTGGGCGCGCCGGCAGCACCGCCATACTCGCCGATGGCGTGAACAACACGGGCGTCGGCATTGCGCGTGCGGTGGTCAGCTTTACTCCTGAAACAGTGCAGGAGTTCACGGTGCAAAGCTCAGCCTACTCGGCAGAGTACGGCGCGACCGGAGGCGGTGTGATCAATGCGACCACTAAATCGGGCACGAACGATTTCAACGGCGTTGCACTCTGGTATCACCGCAATCCAAAGACAAACGCGCGACCTTATCGCATCGGCAAT